>JBMSWW010000044.1:0-9380 GCA_049425065.1 Chitinophagaceae bacterium | reverse complement strand
TGTATACACATTTTTTCCTGCTTCATAAATTATGAAGTAGTTATTTTTTTCTTTCCGCTGGTATCTATTCTTGTTGCGCCCCATAAATTCTGAGCAGGCCCAAGTAGTAGGTACAGAATCAAATATGCAACACAACACTTCTTACTCCTCATCTCTTTACATGATAAATGTTCAGCAATGAATTAACTACCGACTCCTTGACAATTGAAAACCTAGCTGATGGCGATTACTTGTAAAATTGCCTGACGAAACAAACTGTGGATCCTCTGGAAGATTGGTAAAACTCATCTTATCGACGCTAAAAGCTTTTGTTTCCCAAAAAGGATTCAACGTGATAAAAGCTAGTCTCCTTGTTTTGAAAATAAACTCCAGGCCCAAGCCTGCGCGTAGAAAGGGTAACCACAGGGGCTGTCTTTTCTCCTGATAAATATTACAGACTTGAAAGGGAGCTCTAGTATCGCCTCGAGTGGCAACCAATCCTTCCTCTCGATGTAAATGATTATTGATAGAAAATGCGGGACCCACCTTCCCCGCTATGCGCATTAAAAACTGTAGTCCCCTAAAAATTGTCATCTTCTTTTGTAAATACATAAAGAGCTCTGCTTGATCCAGTTTATCCAAAGAGAAACCAGCAAGAGAGGGCAGATAATAGGGCACGGTACTGCCCAGATTCCACCAGCCCTTATAAAAACTTACTAGTACTCGAGCGCCCCCACTCAATACTAAGCGATGATGCGATAGGTCTCGTTGGTAGTCAAGAAAAAAACTAACCAAGGGCACCGGCCTCAAGGGAATCGTGCCCTGCTGAGGTTGAAGCATCTTTTGCTTTGACACTGTTACCCCAAGGCCCAGCGCATCCTGTCTACCTGCACTCTTGTATTTAATAAGAGAGGATTGCTGTGCATCCAATAGCATTGAACAGAGCAGCAATCCTATCAAAAAATAATTTTTCATCGCGCTACTCATATTACATGCAATTACCGCTACCGAATAAAAAGACGGCTTTAAATAAATGGTCTCTGTAATAGAGATAGTAGGTTAAAAACTGGGATGCATCATCACGAATAGCCAAGGCATAAGGGTGTACTTGATGCTGAGACGCTTTGAAATTTCGCAAGGTGGGAGCTTGTCTGTAAATACTTCCATCGGCTGGCCATGATATATTTTCACAGGCATTAAGTTGTGTAGTACAGTAGCCGATCCCTACGGTGTTCATGCGATCCTTTTTCCAGCCAATTCTTTTTTTAGTATACAATCGCACCACCCCTTTTAAACAAGTTTTGGTTTGACGGCCATCTAATAAAACACCACGCTGTACTACTACATAATTGGCTTTTTTTCGCACGCCATTCGTAACCGACGCATCGATATACTCTAACCCCTTGAACCGTGCACTAGAAGAAGCCGAACAATCATAAAACACATTTGCATTGAGCCAATCGAGAATGTCCTTGATCTCTTTCCAATTGTCAAAAATAAATTGCAGCACCTCTTTTAATTTTACTTTCTCCTTTGCGCCATTTCCGTAAGGGAAAGATGACTCTCTCACATAACCAACAGAAGAAATTTGTAATAATTCTCTTTCAGGATTACGCAGTTCTATATCCCAGTTCGCATTTAATACCGACCAAAAATGGTCTTGGGTAAGCGGCTGGTTGAGTGCAGGATCTTCTCCGGCTAGCTCTTCACTATCTTGTGATAGCCATTCATTCACTTGCTGATTAACTTGCTGAAGTGCTGAACGAAATCCCACTGAATTAGCGAAGAGATCACTTGCATAATTATCCACAAGATAAAAAACCTCTTCCTCTAAATAAGTAGCTAACTGCTCACGGTAGGCTTCATCCGATAACCTGTTGGTACAAATCCGTTCGTCAACAAATTGAGCAGCGATTATTTCTACCGCATTCACAAACTGGGTCTCATACACGCTATCCAGCTCCGCTAGTTCCTGCGCGGTTCTGGTTACTGAGGCCAGGTTTTCAAAAACAGGAACTCCTTTTTCTTGTGTAATAGTCTCATTTCGAATCAGCCCTTGTACAGAATGATAAATGGTTTTCTTTAGCTGTTGAAAACTTTCTAAATGAGGCTGCACTATTGTCTGGAATCGCTGGTTCGTTTGCCAGCAGACTGCCAACTCTTCATAGTTGCGTTGCGCTAAAAGAGATTGAGAAATAAAACTGATCAATAATACAATAATATATTTTTTCATGGGATAAGAATTTGATTGATAATAGGGTTACATCACCTTATCAATATATCCCTGCTCCTTGTACAAAATCAAGGTGTAAAAAGCGATGACTAAGGTTTTTTTTCTTATCAGCCAGAAACCTTACCTTCACGTCCTAACAACGAAAAACTTTAAACATGTCAGACGTAAAAATTACAGCGTACAACGTAAAGACAAAAGAAAAAGGATGCGAAATGCATGATGCCGTTATTACTAAAACTGCCAAAGGTGCCTATATGGCGCAGGGTAATGATGGTAAAGGAAATAAATTAACCACCTTGATGGGCGAAGAAAAAGCATTGGCTGCTATTAAAGCAGGGGTTGCTAAGCAAGGTTGGTAATGTCTACACCGATTTTGAGTAGAGGCGAAGAACTTAGTTTTTCGCCTCTTTCTTTTGTACCCACTGTACCATAGATAGCAGGAAGCGATGTAAGCCTTCCATGCAGCGAATTTCAGTGGCCACCAATAAGAAGAGACGATTGGTTTGTTTCAAATGAGCTTGACGGGTTTGAGTCTGCAAATAAGAAATAATAGATTGGAAGGTAGCCGATTCATAGTAAGGTGAATCTGGGCGGTTAATAAAGAAGCAGCGTAGGGTTTCATCTTTTAGACTCATTTTTTCAAAGCCCAATTCCAAGGCCAGTTTTCGACAACGCACCGTCATGAAAAGATCTTCTACCGGTTGTGGCAACGCGCCAAAGCGATCCACTAACTCATCGCGCATCGCCACCAGCTCTTCTTCGGTATCGCAATTATCCAGTCGCTGGTACAAGGATAATCTTTCTGTGATACTAGACACATAATCATCCGGAATCAGAATCTCCAGATCCGTATCAATGGTACAGTCTTGTACAAAATCATCTTGACTGGCAATCTCTTCTTTGAACAACTCTTTGAAGTCTGTTCTTTTCAATTCACGAATGGCTTCGTCAAGTACCTTCTGGTACATTTCAAATCCAATTTCTGCCATGAAGCCACTTTGCTCTCCCCCCAATAAATTTCCGGCACCCCGTATATCTAAATCGCGCATCGCGATCTGAAAACCACTGCCGAGTTCGCTATGTTGCTCTAGGGTTTGTAAACGCTTTCTTGAATCATTGGGTAAGGTACTCATAGGAGGCGCCAACAAATAACAGAAAGCTTTCTTATTGCTACGACCTACTCGTCCTCTCAATTGATGTAGATCACTTAATCCAAACTGATGCGCGTTATTAACAATGATCGTATTCACATTGGGAATATCCACGCCACTCTCCACAATATTGGTACAAACCAATACATCGTATTTACGATCAATAAAGTCCATGATTTTCTCTTCCAGCTCGTGTCCCTCCATCTGTCCATGTGCAAAACCAATTGATAGATCGGGACATAATCCCTGAATGATGGTAGCCATCTCCGCGAGTCCGGCAATACGGTTGTAAATAAAAAACACCTGCCCACCCCGCTCGGTTTCAAAATAGATAGCATCGCGGATAAAATCTTCATTGAACACCTGCACTTCCGTTTGAATGGGTTGACGGTTAGGAGGCGGCGTATTAATGATACTCAAATCACGAGCCCCCATCAATGAAAACTGCAAGGTACGCGGGATGGGTGTGGCCGTGAGTGTTAAACAATCGATCACGGAGCGCAAGGCCTTAATTTTTTCTTTATGCGCTACGCCGAACTTTTGTTCTTCGTCAATGACCAATAGTCCCAGGTCTTTAAACTTCACTTCTTTCCCTAGCAACCCATGTGTACCTATTATGATGTCGATCTTTCCTTCTTCGAGTTTTTTTAGCGTCTCTTTTTTTACTTTCGGCGATTTAAATCGATTGAGATAATCAACGGTCACCGGAAAATCGCGTAGTCGTTCTTTGAATGTTTTATAGTGCTGAAAAGCTAAAATCGTAGTGGGTACTAGTACCGCCGCTTGTTTTCCATCTACACAAGTTTTAAAGGCCGCACGAATGGCCACTTCTGTTTTTCCAAATCCTACATCGCCACATACCAGACGATCCATGGGAGAAGGAGACTCCATATCTTTTTTTACATCGGTAGACGCCTTGCTTTGATCAGGCGTGTCTTCATATATAAAAGAAGCTTCCAGCTCAGTCTGTAAATAATTATCAGGAGAATGCGCAAACCCCTGCTGCGATTTTCGTTTTGCATAGAGCTTAATTAGATCGAAGGCAATCTCTTTAACCTTGCTTTTGGTTTTTTCTTTCAGTCGATTCCAAACATCACTACCCAGTTTGTTTACTTTGGGTACACTACCTTCTTTACCGGAGTATTTAGCGATCTTATGTAAACTATTAATGTTCACATAGAGGATATCAGAATCTTTGTACACCAAGCGAACGGCCTCTTGCATACGCCCGTTCACTTCTATTTTTTGCAGCCCACTGAACACCCCCACTCCATGATCGATATGCGTTACAAAATCTCCGGGTTGCAATTCACGCAAGGTGCGAAGTGTAAGGGCCTTGTTTTTATTATAGGCTTGCTTTACTTTGTATTTATGATAGCGTTGAAAGATCTGATGATCAGTATAGCAAAGTATTTTGAGATTACTATCAATAAACCCTTCATGAATGGACTGCGCCACCGGTTCAAATACAAGGGTTGATTTCAGGTCATCAAATATGGCCTGCAAGCGCTCCAGTTGTCGAGGATTTTCAGAAAAAATAAAACAACGAAATTGCTTGGCTTCCCATTGAAGAAGATCTTGCACCAACATGTCGAAGTTTCTGTTAAAGGCCGGTTGTTCTTTGGTAAAAAACTCCAAGGCAAAGAAGGAAGAATTTCCTGGTAGTGACTTTGATAAACCAAAGGCAATGAGCGTTCGTTGAGCAAAGTAATGCTCCAGTGCTGTTCTGTCCACACAATCCGTAAGCGCAGGTTCTTTTTTTATCCAACGTTCTTCGTTTGCGCTCAATTCGGTGGTCAGCAACTGACCAGACTTCATCCGCAAAAATGATTCCAAGGCTTCTTTGTTATCCTCTACACGCTCCAAACAAAATTCATAGTCTTGAATCCACACCGCTGTGTTGGCTGGCAAAAACTCTAATAATGAAACGGAAGGTCCTTGGGCCATCTGCTCATCAATACGAGGGATGATGGTAACCTCAGTCAACTTACGCTCACTCAATTGCGTTTCTGGATCTACTAATCGAATGGAGTCAATCTCATTCCCAAAAAGCTCTACGCGATACGGCTTATCATTCCCGATTGAATAAATATCCAGAATACCTCCGCGCATGGCAAACTGTCCGGGCTCATATACAAAATCAGTGCGTTCAAATCCATATTCTGCCAGCTGAAACAATAGATTTTCGAGGTGGATAGTAGTCCCAATCTTCAATTGAATCAATTTCGAAGACAGCGTTTCGGGCATCACTACTTTTTCCATCAGTGCCTCGGGATACGTAACCAATATTTTTTTACGAAGACCTCCTTCCCCGGCACCCGCTCTGGTTAAACGAGTCAACGCTTCGGTACGAAGCATCACGTGTGAGGGATTCAGTAATTGAAAATTCTTACTATTCTTATAAGAAGAAGGAAAATAAAAAAGGTCCAGCGCCCCAGTTAAGCTCTCGAGCGTATTATGGAAATACGCAGCCTCCTCGGCATCATTGCAAACCACCAAATGATTCCACTCGGCAAAAGCAGTACTTGAAAAAGAAGCAGCAATTACAAAAGCGGGGGAAGAACCTTGTAAGCCCTCGAGCAAAATTTCCTGAGGAACGGGCATAGAAATCCTGTCCGCCAGTTGCAAAAGGCGGGGATCATTTTGATAAATCGACAACAGGTCCTTTGCTCGCATGTTCAGCGGCGCAAAGATAGTCTGAATTGTTATTACCTTTAGGCAAATCAGCGATATGGCTCTTTTACCCTGGAGAACCGGAAAAGTAATCCGGATAGAAGATCACACGCCCACCACGCGTCAGTTTTGGATCGAAGTTCCGGAGTTGGAAAAGTTTGATTTCATACCCGGTCAGTTTGTAACCTTGGATCTTCCCATTCATGAAAAACCTAACAAACGGTGGAGAAGCTATTCCATTGCCTCCTGGCCGGATGGCAGCAACATATTTGAATTGCTGATTGTTCGCGCTATGGGAGGACTGGGCACTGCCTACCTATTTGATGAGGTCCGTGTAGGGAGTGAGCTCAGCTTTCGGGGAGCACAGGGCGTATTCACCTTACCCAAGGACCTTCAAACCGATACCTTTTTAATTTGTACCGGCACCGGCATCGCTCCTTTTCGCAGTATGGTCCAATATCTATATCGCACTAATACCCCCATTGGCAACCTACACCTGGTATTCGGTTGCAGAAAAAAAGAAGACCTCTTATATTATGAGGAACTAAGGGAATTGGAAAACCAGCTCCCCGGATTTCGTTATCACCCGGTGCTGTCCCGAGAAACCTGGGACGGCCCCCATGGCTATGTGCATCCTGTCTATCAAACACTTTGTCATGACCGGCAACCTGCCCAGTTCTTTTTATGTGGATGGAAGCAAATGATCGATGAAGCCAAAAAACATATTTTGGAGATGGGGTACGACAAGAAACAGATTCATCAAGAGATTTACGGATAAATCCAACTGATACTAAACTGTTCTAACGTTGATAACTGTCAGTTATCATTTTAAAAGCGAGTACTTATATTCGTAGAAATCAACTTGCGAATGGGAGCCTCCTCCTTAATAGTATTAATCATTGCAGCCGTTGCTTTCTCTGGCATTGCGATGATGCTTTCCAAATTAGTCTTAAAGGCCAGCACCAATAAACAAAAAGGTGAACCCTATGAGTGTGGTGTTCCCACCCAGGGAAAAACATGGATTCAGCTCAATGTGGGTTACTATTTGTTTGCGTTGATCTTTTTAATTTTTGATGTGGAACTGGTCTTTTTATACCCCTGGGCCGTTGTTGCTAAAAATGTGGGATGGGTAGCCTTGGTAGAAATTGTCATCTTCTTTTTTATTCTGTTTCTCGGATTTTTATACGCACACCGTAAAGGAGCCCTCAAATGGATATGAGTAAAGCCACCATCGCTGCTACCCATGGTAACCAGCCTTTTCCTGGCGAAGTGAAGGAACTTCCTGGAGGAGGAATCATGCTGAGCAAATTGGACGACCTGATCAACTGGGCCCGTTCCAATTCGCTATGGCCCCTGACCTTTGCCACAAGTTGCTGTGGTATTGAATATATGTCTACTGCCGCCGCCAAATATGACTTTTCCCGATTTGGTTTTGAAGTGGCCCGCGCCTCCCCAAGACAGGCCGATGTGATCATCATTGCCGGAACCATTGTCAATAAAATGGCTCCCGTATTAAAAAGACTCTATGATCAAATGGCCGATCCCAAATATGTAATTGCCATGGGTGCCTGCGCTATAAGCGGAGGTCCTTTCTTTTATAATACTTATTCGGTAGTGAAAGGGGCCGATCATGTGATTCCCGTTGATGTATATGTAGCAGGTTGTCCTCCACGCCCCGAAGCATTGTTGCATTCGCTGATCAGTTTACAGGAAAAAATAAAAAGTGGGTTAACCCGAGAACAGATTCGACAAAATCCCACGCAATCCTAAACAACAAGTATGACCGCTGACGAAATAAAAATTAAATTCCTGGAACTCCACCCCGCAGCGGTAGCCGAGGAAAATGCCGATTGGCCGGCTTTTGAGGTGAACGCTGATTCCTGGAAATCCCTGGCACTACAACTGAGAAATTTACCCGAGTGGCATTGTGATTATTTGTTTTGCTTGACCTGTATAGATTGGAAAACACATCTTACGATGGTCTATCACCTAAGTTCCACAACTTATCGTCACAATTTCGTTGTCAAAGTAAAAATAGACCGCAATAAACCCGTAATTGATACGGTATGCGATATCTGGAGAACCGCAGAATTTCACGAACGTGAAGTATTTGAACTCTTCGGCGTTCATTTCAACGGTCATCCTGATCTGCGACTCTTGATTTTACCCGACGGCTGGGAAGGTAAGTACCCCCTTCGCAAAGATTTTGAGGACCCCATTAACATGATCAAACTCTAAGATGTACCAGACCACCGATATTATCAAGGACACCAGACACGAAGGATCCGAAACCGGGGAACTGGTAATCAATGTGGGTCCGCAGCACCCTGCTACCCACGGTGTATTACACTTGGTAATTACGCTGCAGGGAGAAACGATTAAAAAAGTTGAACCTCACTTAGGATATATTCATCGCTCTATAGAAAAAATGTGCGAGAGCTTAACCTATCGTCAGTTTATTTATGTGACTAGCCGCATGGATTATCTTTCTTCACACATTAATAATCATGCATGCGCCTTAACGGTAGAAAAAGGTTTACAGGTAGAAGTACCAGCGCGTGCGAAGGTGATCCGAGTCATTTTAGATGAACTCACTCGCATTGCGTCCCATGAGCTATGGTGGGGAGCTCAGTGTATGGACTTGGGGGCATTTACTCCTTATTTCCATGCTTTCCGCGAACGCGAAAGTATCAATGATATCATGGAAGAAACCTGCGGAGCCCGTCTCACCATGAACTATATTGTTCCTGGGGGCCTGATGCAGGATATCCATCCCAATTTTCAGCAACGCGTCAAAAGATTCATTGCGCAATGGAGAGAAAAAGCCAACGAAATCGATGAACTCGTTACGGGTAATATCATCTTCCAAAATCGTATGAAGGGTGTAGGTTATCTATCGTCGGAAGATGCCATTAGCTATGGCTGTAGCGGTCCTACAGCAAGAGGAAGCGGCGTCAACTGTGACATCCGCAAACTCTATCCTTACGAAGTGTACGACAAACTGGACTTTGAAGAGATCCTAGAAACTGAGGGGGATGCACTAGCTCGCTACAAAGTACGAATCCGTGAAATGGAACAATCCATTCGCATCATTGAACAACTGATTGATAATATTCCCGAAGGAGATTTTCAAGCCAAGACCAAGAATGTCTTGAAATTACCGAAGGGAGAATTTTACACACGAGTAGAAACCGCACGCGGAGAATTGGGCGTTTATATAATAAGTGAAGGAGGAACTACTCCTTATCGCATCAAGTTTCGCTCTCCAGGTTTTTCCAATCTCTCTGCGCTCGACCATATGGCTCGTGGCAGTAAACTCGGCGACTTGGTAGCCATGATGGGAA
>JBMSWW010000043.1:0-9424 GCA_049425065.1 Chitinophagaceae bacterium | reverse complement strand
CTTACCCGATATGTACAACGAATTGTGACCAATGATTCAACAAATTTCACCTTGAGGGTTTCAGCCCCTTTACGTACTAATTTATTCTCTCCACTTTTCAATTACAGAGGCAGAGTAACGGTGAATGACTTAGTGGGCTATGGACGGGTATTGATTGCAGGTGGTAACTACCTAAACCCCGCCAAGCGTGTTCGGTTACGTGTAGTCTACTCAAAGCTTTAGTTTTTTGATTCTCTATACACTTATCTTTGCAGGACTTAATTAAACCTGTTAATCATGCCCTATTTGTTTACTTCAGAATCTGTAAGTGAAGGACATCCTGATAAAGTGGCCGATCAGATTTCGGATGCACTTATTGATAATTTTCTAGCCTTCGATCCTCAATCTAAAGTTGCTTGCGAAACGCTCGTTACTACCGGTCAGGTAGTATTAGCGGGAGAGGTAAAATCAAAAGCCTATTTAGATGTACAAGAGATTGCCCGTAATGTGATTCGTAAAATTGGATATACGAAGAGTGAATATATGTTCGAAGCCAGCAGTTGTGGTGTATTGTCTGCCATTCATGAACAGTCTTCTGATATCAACCAAGGAGTTGATCGTAAGAAAAAAGAAGAACAGGGTGCAGGAGACCAGGGAATGATGTTTGGTTACGCAACCAACGAAACAGAACACTATATGCCTCTTGCGTTGGATCTTGCACATAACTTATTGATTGAATTGGCGGCCATCCGCAGAGAGAAAAATTCTAAAATGCCCTATCTCCGCCCTGATGCAAAAAGTCAGGTAACCTTGGAGTACGATGATAATAACAGACCTGTTCGTATTGATGCTATTGTAATTTCTACGCAGCATGATGATTTTGACTCAGAAGCGAAGATGTTAGATAGAATTAAAAAAGATGTGATCAATATTTTGATTCCTCGGGTTAAAACTAAATACAAGCAGTACGCAAAGCTGTTCAATAATGATATCAAGTATCATATCAACCCCACTGGTAAATTTGTGATCGGTGGACCTCATGGTGACACTGGCTTAACCGGACGCAAAATCATCGTAGATACTTATGGTGGTAAAGGCGCGCACGGTGGTGGGGCTTTTAGTGGTAAAGATCCTTCCAAAGTGGATCGCTCTGCTGCATATGCTACTCGTCATATTGCTAAAAACCTGGTAGCCGCGCGGGTAGCTGATGAAGTATTAGTACAGGTTTCTTATGCCATTGGTGTGGCTAAACCTACCAGTATTAATGTGAATACTTACGGTACAGCTAAAGTAAATCTGACGGATGGACAAATTGGTAAGATTGTAGAAAGCGTTTTCGACATGCGCCCTTACTTCATTGAGCAGCGCTTGAAACTTCGCAATCCTATGTATGCTGAAACGGCTGCCTACGGTCATATGGGTCGTCCTCACCGTGTAGTAGATAAGACCTTTACTGCTCCTGATGGTAAGCAAGTGAAAAAGAAAGTTGAACTTTTCACTTGGGAAAAACTAGATTATGTAGCCAAGGTTAAAAAGGCCTTTGGACTAAAATAAAGAGTATTCTAATCAGAAAGACCCGTCAAAAACCGACGGGTCTTTTTTTTTCTTTTCTTTGCTACGTGAAATCATTCCGAAAGTCTTCCCCCCGTCCCAAAAAGAATACCTTGGTTATTGGCCCTGAGGAAGTGTTAGCTTCTTTAGAGAATGGACCCGCATTAGATAGAATCTATTTAGATGCTAAAGGATCGTCAACGTTATTTGCTACCGTTAGAAAAAAAGCTAGTGATGTCGGCGTACCGGTGAATTATGTTCCTCAAGCAAAGCTGGAAAGCTTTAATGCCGGTAATCATGGTGGATGCATTGCTATAAAGTCAAGGGTTTCTTACCAGTCTTTACAAGATGTTATTTCCTGGGTGGTAGAGCAAGGCAAAACCCCACTATTGTTGATCCTTGATGGAATTACCGACATACGAAATATTGGAGGAATTGCCCGTACAGCCCTTTGCACCGGGGTGGATGCTATCATTATACCCGATAAAGGAGTGGGGGCTTTACAAGAAGATGCAATTCTTACCTCTGCTGGAGCTTTAGAGAAGTTGCCAATTTGCCGCGTTAGCTCACTATTGAAGGTGGTTGATGAATTGCACCTGAATGGAATCCGTGTTTTTGCTTCACAAATGAAAGCTGCCACTACCATTACAGAAGCTGATTTCAACATTCCTTGCGCTATCATCATGGGCAGTGAGGATAAGGGAATTTACCCTGCTCTTTTGAAAGCCGCCGACGAGACTGTCTGCATTCCTATGCAAGGTGATTTTGAATCGCTTAATGTTTCAGTTGCTACGGGAATGATTCTCTATGAGGCCATGAAACAACGAATGTGACCATGAATAAAGGCGCCAATATTTCATTGATCGAATGTCCTCGTGATGCGATGCAAGGGTGGTCAACTCCAATCACAACTCCCGATAAAATTAGCTATATACAGTCTTTACTTAATGTTGGATTTCCAATCTTGGATATGGGAAGCTTTGTATCTGCAAAGGCTGTTCCTCAAATGGCGGACACTAAAGATATTTTAAGCGCTATTAGCCTTACTGGTTCAAAATCAAAGCTTTTGGTGATTGTTGCTAATGAAAGAGGAGGTGAGGAGGCAATTCATCAGGAGAAAGTAAGTTTTATAGGGTTCCCCTTTTCAATTTCTGAAACTTTTCAGCAGCGTAACACAGGAAGTTCTATGCGCCAATCCATAGATTTAGTGGGCAAACTTCAAGTTAAATGTACAAACGCCGGGAAACAATTGGTTGTCTATATTTCCATGGCTTTTGGAAATCCTTATGGAGACAAATATAATCCGGAGATGGTCTTGGAATGGGTTGATAAATTGAAACAATTTCAGGTGTCTCATTTCTCTTTAGCAGACACCGTTGGATTGGCACAACCTAACCAGGTGTTTGATCTTTCGAAACAATTCACTGCGTCCTTTCAAGATACTTCAATGGGATTGCATTTGCATGCCAACTCTCATAGTTGGAAAGAAAAGTTAATAGCAGGCCTTGAAGCAGGTTGCACTCAATTTGATGGAGCCATTGGTGGAATTGGTGGTTGTCCTTTTGCGGGAAGTGAATTGGTAGGCAATATGAACACCGTGCTTATGGCTGAGTGGTTGCAGGCTGAAGGATACTCAACAGGACTTGATTTTGCTCAACTGCAACAATGCGCTGGGAAGGCTACTAAAATCTTTAATAGTTAATATGCAATGGAGTATTCCCATCCAATTTAATAAACCTTCCTCTTTTATTCAATATGGAGAGAAGATTCTTTTAATAGGATCTTGCTTTACAGAGCATATTGGAAAAGGGCTGGACGATTTGCAGTTTGAAACCCTGCAAAATCCCCATGGAATTCTTTTTGGACCAGATGCCATTTGTAAATCCATTTCAAGTTACTGTGAGAATTTTCGCTACAAGCAAGCTGATCTATTCCAATTAAATGAAGTGTGGTATAGCTGGGATCATCATTCCCGTTTTTCTGATACCCAGCCAACTCTTTGTCTGGAGAAAATCAATAACTCGCAGGAGCAGGCAAGTCATTTTATCAAAGACGCTCACTGGTTGATTTTAACCTTAGGATCTTCATTTTGTTATCGATTAACAGAAAAGGCGATGCTTGCCTCGGGTAGCGTAGGGGATCGGGTTGCTAATTGCCACCGAGCACCTGCTGATTGGTTTCAAAAGGAGTTATTATCAGTTCAAGAAATCTGCGATTTATTGCGCAAAAGCTTTCTGGCCTTCAAACTGGTAAATCCCCAAGGTAAAATCATTCTAACGGTGAGTCCGGTACGTCATATTCGAGATGGGGTGCAGCAAAACAATCGTAGTAAAGCCAGATTATTTGAGGCTATTCAATTGTTAGAAGAAGAAGGACTAGGTTTTTATTATTTTCCAGCCTATGAATTAGTAGTGGATGTTCTGCGCGATTATAGATTTTATGATATCGATTTGGTGCATCCCAATTTTGCCGCTACTGAGTATGTACTTGAGAAATTTATGGAAACCTGCATGGAAGAGAAAACAAGAGAGCTTAGTAAGCAAGTAAAGAAATTGATGATCGCGTATCGTCATCGTCCTCAACACCCTAACACTCGCCAACATCAGGAATTCATTGAGCAACAATGGCAAAAAGCTAAAACATTACAAGAGGAGTTCCCTTTTTTAAACTTGCAGGAACAATTAGATTATTTTGCGAAAGGTAAATAACAATCATTGAATATTAAATCCGAAAACCGATGACAGCATCTCTTCTAATTTTTTTAGGAGGATGAATTGATTCATCGCTCTGTCTCTATTTTGCCCAGGTCTTTCCGTTTTATAATAATGATCACCCGTGAGGTAATCACTTAAAAATCGTAAAGATTGCATGTAGAGCATAAACAAACCCGCATAGTGGATAGAATCCTTTTCAGCCAAGGTAAATTCATTGGATATGGATTGTAAATAGCCATTTACTAACTGAGTATACCTATCTACATTGATAGTTAGTTTTTTCCACTCTGTACTTTGCTCGCCCTTTTCCCCTACCATAGAGCGGATCATATCTCCCAGGTCAGAAAAAAACAAACCAGGCATGGTAGTATCAAGGTCTATCACAGCTACTACTTCTTCGCCTCGATCATCAAAAAGTAGATTAGCAATTTTTGCATCATGGTGCAAGAGTCGAATAGGGAATTGAGCCGGCAACTCTCGTATTAGTTGATATTTTAAAACATACATCTTTCTATTTAACAGCTCATCGATCAATGCTTTTGTTTCCTCAATTCTTGAGGCTTGCCCATTTTGAAGGGCCTCTTCAAATTGTGTAAAGCGATATTCCAGATCATGAAACTTTGGAATAACTGGTTTTATTTTTTGTGGATCGAGGCTAGCTAAAATTTTGACATAGTTTCCCAAGGCTTCGGCCACTATACTTAGTTGTTTCTTGTGTTGAGGAGTAAGAAAATGGGTGCTGCTATCTATAAATTCAGACACTCTCCAGTCGCCTCCTTTTTGATCATTAAAAAGAATGTCTCCATTTTCAAACCGAAGAGGTTGGGCTATTCGAAGAGAAGTGTTGATGGATGAAAAATGTTCCCAAATAGTAAAATAATTGTTTTGAAGCAGAGTAGGGTCGAGAAAAATCTGGGTATTTATTTGTTGAAGAAAAAAAGTATTCCCAGTTTTTTTATTGGTTACTTTAAAAGAGGTATTGATCAAGCCCCCGGAGCAGGGTGTAAATTCAAGGTGATCTAAGCTTCCTTCAAAAGCCATGGCTGCTTCTTGGTATCCTTGTTTTATCATGCTAATGAATTCGGTCACCGCGCACGGCTAATTTTTGCATGACTGTTGCTTCGTAGGAAAGCCATTCCTGCCAACGTTTTTTCACTCGATCTTTGTCAATATACGTTTCCGCTAATTCAATAAAGAGGGTATAATGTCCTGCTTCACTTTCCATAAAACGACGGTAGAACTGCTGCAAGCCAGGATCTTTAATTCCCTCGCTAAGGCGCTTAAAACGCTCACAGCTTCTGGCTTCAATCAGCGCCATGGTGAGCAACTGATCTAGCAATCTTCCTTCTGGATCGCCCCCTTTTTGCTGAAAATCAAAAAGAGCATTTACGTATTCGTCCCTTCTTTGTTTGCCAAGTTTTAACCCTCTTTTTTGTAGTTCTGCCAGCACTAACCTGAAATGGCCCCATTCCTCCGTAACAATCGGAGCAATCTCTCGAACCAGTTGTTCCAACTCTGAATAGCGTTGAACCAGTGTAATACAGGTGGTAGCAGCCTTTTGCTCACAAAAAGCATGATCCGTGAGAATGTCTTCCAATGATAAAGCCGCTAGATCTACCCAACGAGGGTCGGTAGGTAGCTGAAGACCCAGTATATTGCGGGTGTTTTGTGAAATTTCCACCCCCCAAAGCTAATCTTTTGCTTGATAATCAGCGAAAAATGGATGGGGCAAAAGGGTAAAAAAACAGTCGCAAACCCTTGTTATTCCGTGCAATAGTGCTAACTTTGCCGCCCTGATGTCGGATGAATCAGATAATAGGATGAAAAATTAAAATTTATTACGATGCCTTTAGCTAAAGAAAAAAAAGCAACTACTCTTTCTCAGTATGCAGGTTCAGCCACTAACACTGGCTCTATCGAGGGACAAATTGCACTGTTAACAGAAAGAATCAGTATGATCAGTGGCCATCTTCAGGTCAACAAAAAAGATTTCTCTACACACCGCGGACTCATGCAATTAGTGGGTAAGCGTAAGCGTCTCCTCAACTACCTGCAAAAGCATAACCTGACTGGTTATCGTAAGTTGATCGAGCAATTGGGAATCAGAAAATAATTATCCAATCCGGGTTATACATTACTGGCATATTCCCAATGTCTACTGATGTTGGGAATAGCTGTTTAAGGATATACCTTGTCCTTGCAGGCTGTCCGGTGGCGTTCCGTAAATCTTAAAATATGTTACAACAACCTATTCGTAAAACATTTGATATAGGCGATGGTCGCCAAATTACTATTGAAACAGGAAGACTAGCTCGTCAAGCTGATGGTGCGGTTACTGTGAGCATGGGCAATTGCGTGATTCTTGCCACAGTAGTGGCTAACAATGAACCCAAAGAAGGACAAAGCTTCTTCCCCCTGACGGTAGACTATCAAGAAAAGTTTGCAGCAGCCGGTCGTATTCCTGGTTCTTTTTTTAAAAGAGAAACCAAGTTGAATGACTATGAGGTGTTAACTAGTCGTTTAATTGATCGCGCTCTTCGTCCACTTTTCCCTGAAGATTATTTTTGTGATGTTCAGGTATTAGTGACCCTGATCTCCAGTGATCCGGAAGTTATGCCAGATGCGTTGGCTTGTTTAGCCGCATCTTCTGCGCTGGCTGTATCCGATATTCCCGTAAAGGAAATCATCTCTGAAGTGAGAGTTTCTCGTGTAAACGGACAGTTTATTATCAATCCTACTCGCACACAAATGGAAAGTTCCGATATGGATTTCATTGTGGCGGCTACTCAGAAAAACCTCATGATGGTGGAAGGGGAAGCAAAAGAATGTAGTGAAGCAGAACTTTGTCAAGTATTAGAATTGGCGCATGATGCGATTCGCATACAAGTAAAAGCCCAAGAAGAGTTAAGAGCTTTGGCCGGTGTTACTACTAAGCGTGAATACACTAAGCCAGCTACTGACGAAGCCTTACGTGAAAAAATCTACGCTTTTGCACAATCAAAAGTTCATCAAGTAGCTAAAAGTGCTTTGGGTAAACATGAGCGTAGTGCACAATTTGATGCAATCAAAGTTCAGTTGATGAGCTATTTGAAAGCAGAAGCTGGACTGGCCGAAGGAGAAAGCTTACCCGATTTGACTAAAAAATTGGCGTCGACTTATTATGGCGACTTGCAATATGATGTAGTACGCGACATGATCTTAAATGAGCGCATACGTTTAGATGGACGTGATCTTGAAACTGTTCGTCCACTAGATATGGAAGTAGATGTACTGCCTTCCCCTCATGGTTCATCTTTATTTACTAGAGGTGAAACTCAATCATTAACTACTGTTACATTGGGTACACCTATGGATGAATTATTGGTGGAGAGTGCTGCCAAGTCAGTAGATTCAAAATTCTATTTGCATTATAATTTCCCTCCTTTCTCTACAGGTGAAGTAAAAATGATGCGCGGACAAAGCCGTCGTGAAGTAGGGCATGGTAACTTGGCACAACGTTCCTTAAAGCAAATGATGCCAAGTGGAGATTTCCCTTACACCGTTCGCGTAGTAAGTGATATTTTAGAATCGAATGGTTCTTCTTCGATGGCTACTGTTTGCGCAGGCTCTTTGGCACTGATGGATGCTGGGGTAGGAATTCCCAAACACGTTTCCGGTGTTGCCATGGGCCTTATTACCAAAGGAGATAAATATGCAATCTTAACTGATATCTTGGGCGATGAAGATCACCTGGGAGATATGGACTTCAAAGTAACAGGTACTCGTGATGGTATTTGCGGAGTTCAAATGGATATCAAAGTAGATGGGTTGAGTATGGAGGTAATGCGTCAAGCATTAGACCAGGCTCGTCGTGGTCGTGTTGACATTTTGGGTGCCCTGTACAATTACATTGCTGCTTCGAGAGAGGAGGTGAAGCCACATGCGCCAAGAATGGTGAAATTATTCATTGACAAAGAATTTATAGGTGCAGTGATCGGGCCCGGCGGAAAAGTAATTCAAGAAATTCAACGAGAAACTGGAACTACTATTACGTTGGAAGAAATTAATAGTCGTGGTGAAGTAAGCATTTTCAGTACCAATAAAGAAGGGGTGGAAAAAGCAGTTTCTTGGATTAAAGGAATTGTGGCAGTACCTCAAATTGGAGACACCTATGATGCGGTAGTTAAATCCATTATGCCTTTTGGTGCTTTTGTAGAGTTTCTACCTGGTAAACAAGGATTGGTGCATATCAGTGAAGTAAGCTGGAAGCGTTTGGAAACCTTAGAGGGATTAGTGAAAGAAGGGGACGCGATGAAAGTGAAATTGATTGGTACAGATCCTAAATCCGGTAAGTTTAAATTATCTCGCAAGGCGCTTATTCCTAAGCCGGAGCAATCCTCAAGGGAACAGGATGGCCAACAGCCTGAATAAATTGACGAAAATTAAAACCCTGTTACGGCAGGGTTTTTTCTTAAACAAACTTTATGCAAGCTCATATAGAAATAAGTTTTGAGAATGTGTCGAATGACCAGTCATCTATTCTTATTGCCTTTTTAACGGAACTAGGCTATGAAGGCTTCTTAGAAAATAATTTGTCGTTAAAGGCTTATATCACTAAAGATCAGTTTCATGAAGATGAACTAATCGCATTGGGAAAAGCACAAAGCGTGAACTTCACAAAATCAATTATTGAAACTGTTAACTGGAATGAAAAATGGGAATCAGATTTTGAACCCGTGAGGGTCGATGATTTTGTTTGCATACGAGCTTCTTTTCATCCTCCATCAGTTAATGTGCTTCATGAAATTATAATCACTCCAAAAATGAGTTTTGGAACCGGACACCATGCTACAACACAGTTAATGGTGAAACTCATGCAAAAAATTGATTTTAACGGTAAAAAAGTTTTTGATTTTGGATCGGGCACCGGCGTATTGGCGATCCTTGCCAAAAAGTTGGGAGCGGCGCAAGTGTTAGCCATCGATAATGATCCCTGGAGTGTAGAAAATACCGAGGAGAATCTAAAAGCCAATAATTGCAAGTCTATTGAAATTACGTTAGCAGATAAACCCCCTTTTTCAGGAAACTATGAGGTAATTCTGGCTAATATCAACAAATCGATTTTATTAAGATTCCTGAGCCCCTTACAAAAATTATTGGCTCCTCAAGGATTCCTTTTATTGAGCTCAATAAAAGGAATC
>JBMSWW010000042.1:0-9479 GCA_049425065.1 Chitinophagaceae bacterium | reverse complement strand
AATTGAATTGACTGGTGATTACCCTGCTTTAGTGGCCAAGCAACTGCGGGAGGGGGAGATTGATCTGGGGCTGATTCCCATCGCCTCGTTGGCAGATCTCAAAAACCAGCAAATTGTAGGCTCTTATTGTATATCTACGGAAACGGAGGCGGCTTCAGTAGCCATTTTTAGTAAGGTGCCGATAGAGAAAGTCGACCGAATTATATTAGACTATCAAAGTAGAACTTCAGTCGCTTTAGCCAAAATTTTATGTAGAAAATATTGGAAAAAGGAAGTGGTCTGGGAGGCTGCCGAGAATGAAACCTATCTCGATTTCATTGAGGGGACCACGGCAGCTGTAATTATTGGGGATCGTGCACTCCGGGCCAGGAACCGTTTTGAATATATCTATGATCTTGGTGCTTATTGGAGAAAATTAACGGGCTTGCCTTTTGTCTTTGCAGCTTGGATCAGTAACTCTCAATTGCCTGAATCCTTTATCAAAGAGTTTGATGAAGCCAATGCAGAAGGACTAGCCCACCTGGAAGAGGTGCTATTGGAGGTTCCATATCAGGTAGGGTATGATCTTCGGGAGTACTATACCAACAATATGAACTATATTCTTACAGCGGAGAAGCGAAAATCTATCCAATTGTTTTTAGAGGAGCTCTCTCAATTACCTGCACTTAGTCTCTAAAGCCAAAAATATTTAATTGCACCTGATGAGGATGCTCTATGGGTTCTGATCTTTGAAAAGGAGTGTCAAAAATGGGCGCGGCTTCTTTAATGTAATATTGGAAACCACTTTTTGTGAGCAGGTCAAGTATCTCCTGCAGTCGCTGCGCCATTGAAAATTTTCCATGATACTCAATGAATATCCGTTGAATATTTAACAGCTTCTCTCCACAGTCCATGAGAACTTCGTATTCGGCCCCCTCAATATCCAATTTTAGAAAATCAATCGGTTCCTTCAATAAATTACGTAATCGAATTGACTTGATAGAAGTGGTACCTGTTCTTGCGCTTTGTTCTATATGGCTAGCCATCCCTTGGTGGGTGCTAAATTCAACAGTGGTATCTTCATTCCAGATTGCTTCTTCTCTTATCTCTACATCCTTCAGTTGAAATGTTTGAATGTTTCGGGCAAGTAACTCGTAATTTGCTTTGTCAGGTTCAAAGGCAGTGATCTTAGCTGTGGGACAGATTCTCTTAAGATAAATAATGCTTAACCCGATGTTAGCGCCGCAATCCAGAATCCGAGCATTTGCTGGAAGTGTCTGCTTATAGATTTCTTCTAAAAAAATTTCTTTTAATCCATGGATCAATTCTTGAGGGGCATTAAAGAGCAAGGGTTTTCCAAAGAGGGTTTGCACATAAGTTTTACCCCGGGGCAGGTGCTTTAGATATTTAAGTCGAAGCCAGCTGATGGAGAGTGAACTGAAGCTTCGAGAACCCTTGGCTTGGAAGCGATGGACTACTCCATTTTTAAGGTTCTTAAGTAATG
Organism: Chitinophagaceae bacterium; assembly: GCA_049425065.1. Taxonomy (GTDB): domain Bacteria; phylum Bacteroidota; class Bacteroidia; order Chitinophagales; family Chitinophagaceae; genus JJ008. The sequence goes on along the minus strand of JBMSWW010000042.1, from coordinate 7,996 downwards.
AGTTGGATAACATTTTGATCAGGAATGCGCTAAAAGTACGAATTTAGCCCGGATGACCCCATTTGTATCTATTTGTATTCCTGCTTTTGAGAGGCCTGTTTATCTGAAAAGATTACTGGATAGTATTGCCCAGCAATCTTTTAAGGATTTTGAGGTCATCATAACTGACGATTCTTCCTCTGATGCAGTAGAGGAGCTTCTGCTTGGAAGTAATTACAAATTCACCCTCAGTTATCAGCGGAATCAACGACCATTGGGTACCCCTCGTAATTGGATGGAGGGAATTAAACTGGCCTCTGGGCATTGGATAAAAATTATGCATGACGATGACTGGTTTACGGATCGCTTTTCGCTGGAGAATTTTGCGGCTCACATTGATGAAGGAGCCGATGTACTTTTTTCCGGCTATCTTTCTTTTGATGAGAAAAACTCAAAGTCTCTTAATAAAAAGATCTCTCAAAATACCTATCAGCTAATTCGTAAAGATCCTTATCGCTTATTTGCCAATAATTTAATTGGGCCACCCAGTGTGGTTTTATTTCGAAGAAGTATGCAGGAGTTGTATGATCCTCAATTAAAATGGTTGGTAGACTTAGAGGCGTATATACGAATGATACGTCGATACACTTCTCGTTATATTGCGCTGCCACTAATTACCATGAGTTATAATGAGACTCAAATAACTAATGCATGTTTTAGAAACCCCAGTGTAGAGGTACCAGAAGCGCTATACTACTATAAAAAGCATGGACAATCCTGTATTCGTTCTTGGACAAGCTATGATGGTTGGTGGCGATTGATTCGTAATCTTTCTATTCGAGAAGAAAGTGAACTTCGTGAATATGCTGGCGGGGCGCAAGTGCCTTCCTTTTTGCTTCGAATTATTCGGTTTCAGCGTCGAATTCCCCCAAGCTTATTGAGATTGGGCTTTGTGTCAAAGTTGTTGATGACGGTATCTTTTTATGTAAATCGTTAGCATGGTATCTGTCATCATCATTAACTACAATACATTTCAGATGACCTCTAAATGTATTCGTTCTATTTACCAACACACGAAGGCTACTCCTTTTGAAGTTATTTTGGTGGATAATGCTTCTACAGAAAGAGAGCCCCAAGATTTTTTACAGGAATTTCCTCAGCTAATATTAGTTGAAAGTAAAATCAATAGTGGTTTTGCCGGAGGTAACAATTTGGGTATTGCTGCTTCTAGTGGAGAATTTGTTCTGTTATTAAATAGTGACACCTTGTTTACTGAGGATAGTATTTATACTACAGTTTCGTATCTAAAAAGTCATCCTGCCATCGGCGTGTTGGGTTGTCGCCAAATATTTCCGGATGGGCAGGTACAATACTCTGCCAGGAAATTTAGAACGATCTCCTGGGAATTATTAGACTTGTTCCGATTTATTATTTATGCAATGTCTTACGAACGTCGTTCGAGATTGATGTTGGGGCAGTTTTTTCAACACGACGAGTCGGTAGAGGCCGATTGGGTAAATGGGGCTTATTTTTTACTGCCACGTTCAGTGATTCAACAACTTCCCGGCGGTAAACTTGATGAACGTTTTTTTATGTATGCTGAAGATGTGTTATGGTGTGAGCAAATTAAAAATTTAGGCTATAAAATATTTTTCTTGGCCGATACAACTATCATTCATATTTCAAGCGGTAGCACCGATCTGTCAAAGCAATTACGGTTACGAAAACTAATGATGAAGCATGAATTGGCTATCATGGCCGAACGAAAAGGGAAGGGGCTTTACTATGTTTGCTTCCGTGTACTATTTCAGGCTAAAGAATGGCTGCGATATTCCATTAAGTGGATTGTATTCAAACTCTCCGGTCGATTAATTAGGTAGCCTGGGTAGTACTCGGTCTAGAATGGCGTCCCAGTTGTATTTTTCGTAAAAGCTTTCAGGAGTAATCGGCGTTTGCTCAAGGGGTGTAGCAATTTGATGCATTATAGATCCTGCAAATTCGGTCCAGTTGTAGTCGGCAATAATGGTTAACATGTTGCCTGTTACTTTTTGATCTACCCCAATGGCCCCAGTAGAAGTAGATACCACAGGTGTTCCATTGGCAATCGCTTCAATCACTTTTGTCTTCACCCCTCCGCCTTTTTGAATGGGATTCAACAACAGATCCGCAGCTTTCACATAGGTATCAATATTTTCCACAAAACCAGCGTAAATAATATTTTCTTTGTCATACTCCTTAAGTAGATTCATTTTCTTAGGAAGTCCTTTGCCACATATGATCAATTTGTAGTCAGTAGTCTTATTTTTTTGTAGTAAAGGGTTGACCTTTTTGAGTAAGGCTTGTAAGGCTTCCATATTTGGGGAATAATCCAGCGAGCCATTGAACAACAGAATCTTTGTGTTGGGGGCTAAAGCAAGATTGCTACAAATTTTTTCTCGCGCTTCAGCACGATCCTTGGGGTAAGAATCTTGTAGGATGCCGTAGGGGATCTCAAGGCAATTGTCAGCGGGGATCTGCCACTGGGCTACCGCAAACTCACGGTCCTCAGGAGTTATAAAAGAAAGCTTATCGGTTTGATTGAATCCCCATTTTTCATAGGCTTTCAATAAGGGCCACCAAGCTTTGCCCAAGGAACGAAAGCGTTGATATTCGATATTATGAGTATGCATCAGTGTTTTTATTCCGGTATCTTTTTTAACAAGCGTTGCGAGCCAGCTATAATATGGGTGCTCCCAAATAATCCAATCATAATGATTGCGAAGAATTAATTCCCGGAGGGTAGCTCTCAGGGTAAAGTCTCCATATCGAAAAATCGAATTAGCCAGCAGGGGAATCAGGTTGTAGTTAATTGCCAGCGATCTGTCATTTGCGGACGTACTAGCCACAGTGAGAGCCACTTTTTTAGACAAGGCCTCCAGCCATTGCGCAATATACTTTTGTCCCCCAGATTTACAGGGGAGGTAGGTATATGGAGCTATTACTAAAACTTTCTTCATCCCTTAGCTTGCGATTTGTTTTTCTTCCAGGCCATGAAAAGGCCTCCTAACGTGATCAATACAATAAGAAAGGAGGATGCATACATAATTGATACTCCGTTTTTATAAGAGGCAGGCTCAAATACAAAACGAATCTTGTGTTGACCTGTAGGTAAAGAAAGCCCTCTTAGCACATAGTTCACATTTAAATAATCTACTTTTTGATCATTCACATAGGCATTCCATCCTTTCGGGTAGTAGATTTCACTGAATACTGCAAATTCAGGCCTGGCACAATTGGCTTCATACTCCAAGGTGTCGGGAGAAAATTTTGTCATGCGAATAAATGAGCTGCTGTCAGCCTTGGGTTGATCCATTGATTTAACAAATGCTTCTTCTACAATGGCCGTGTCCTTCAAAGAAGTGGCGCCAATGGTTTGTAATACCATAGCTTTATTTTTCACCACTTTCACGTGGCGAACTAACCAACAATTACCATAGGCAGAATCACGATTATTGATAAGCGATGGTTCATTGGTAGAAGGGTTACCCACGATAATGTATCGTGTGTTGAGCATGTTCAGTACACCAGGATTCAAATTACCAGCAAAATATTTTTCAATGAGATCTTGATAGGTGCGAAGTTTTGCCGCATGGTATCCTCCCACAGACTTGTGATGGTAGGAGGTTTTTGCATCATTAAAAGTACTGGTGCTTAAATTCAACACTCTGTAGTTAGGGTCTTTATCCTGCAGTATTTGCTGGTCAATCGGGCTTGGCGCAAAATTGCTATTACTATATTCTTCAGGATTTAAATAGGCCTCTTCTCCTAAATACTCATAGCTGGCAGTTCCGAGTTCAAGAGTGGATATGGCAATCATCAACCATCCTGCAAAGGCAGGACGAATTGTTTTTTTTGCCTGCAGCCACAGGGTACCCAATAATAATCCGCTTAAAAGAAGAGCTCTCATTAATTGAGTGCCAAACATGGATTTTCTCTCTGCGTGGAGTCCTGTCACTATGGCTCTGGCAAATTCATCGGATCCATTTTTATCAGTATAGCCGGCTAAAATTTGTTGATCGATGGGCGCCGAGTAGCTCTGGAATAACCATAAAATGAATAGAGCTCCAAATAACCCTGCTACAGTGTACAACACTTTTTTACTTGTCAGAGTGACCAGCGCGTTTTTTTCCTCCATTAAGATTTTTAGGGCCAGCACTGCCGATACTCCAAAGGCCAACTGCGGAATGGCCTGCGCCATAGAGGGGGCTCTAAATTTGTTGAACAGCGGTAAGTATTCAAAAAGAAATATATTAAAGGCAGTAAAGTTCTTTCCCCAGGAAATAAATATCCCCAGCAGCGTTACGGCAATGAGCCCTGCTCTGAGTGGACCTTTTCCTAATACAAAACCAAGCAGTCCCATTATAAAAATGAGAACACCTAGATATGCAGGCCCAGCTGTGTAGGGCAGAGCGCCCCAGTATTGAGGAAGGCTTTGTGCTACTTGTTCAGCATTGGATTCATCTAACCCTTTTTCCATCAGCTGCCGAGCCACGGCAGAACCCTCCTTTAAATTACGACTATGTCCACCGCCAAAAGCGTTAGGCATGAGCAAGGTAAAGGTTTCTGTATTGCCAAGGCTATATTCAAAAGCGTAAGAAGTGTCGAGTCCTCTGGTGGTGGCCACTTTTATTTGGTCTCCTTCAATAGAAACATCTTTTCCTCCACGCATCGTGTAGCTACTGTATTCAGCTGCGGTCAAAAGAATTAGTGCATTTCCGGCAATAGCCACAATGGCCGCTAGTAAAGTAACGCCAGCTGCTGTGAACAGATGCTTCCAATCCTTTTGCCGGATCCAATAAAAAGCATAGCAAATAGTAATAACGAGCGTTATCAGAAAGAAATAATAAGTGATCTGAAGGTGATTGGCCGCGATCAAGAGATAAGCGCCAAATGTGGTGATAGATAAACCAATCCAGTATTGTTTACGGTAAGTGAGTAGAAGTCCTGCCAGTAATAATGGCATACAAGCAGTAGCAATCATTTGCGTATCATGTCCTGCGGCAATGATCACTGGGTTGTAGGTGGATAATGAATATCCTAAGGCTACCAGGGTGGCCATCACTGGGGAGGCTCCCAGGGTGAGTGCAAGGATGTAGAAAAAGACGCAGGCTAAGAAGAAAAAGTTCATGGGTTTAGGAAGGCCCAGAGAGAGTACTTTGGTCATCTCTGGAAGAATGGACTTTCCTTCCATGGCAATTTGGTAGTTGGGCATTCCTCCGAATAAGTTAGGGTTCCACAGCGGAAAATGACCATATTCGTCTTTATACTCAAAAGCATTTTGAGCCATTCCCTTCCAGCTCACATTATCATGTTGATTCAACTGGGAGCCTTCCAGCGCCGGTCTACAGAATAATGCGGCTACAATTAAAAATACCAGGAGGGCTCCTAGATGGGGAGCCAGTCTTTTGAGCAAAGGATGTTGCATGAAAAAAGTTTGTGGATCAAAATAATGCTATTTTCATGGATTAGTAAAACCCTGTCATGATTCATTCTATTATCAAGGATAAATCCACCAAACTATTTGTAATTCTTGCTGGTTTTTTTGTGGCCAATGCGTTGATCGCTGAAATTATTGGCGTAAAAATTTTCTCACTAGAACAAACACTGGGTTGGAGTCCCCTGGACCTGAGCGTATTTGGGAATACACTTTCGTTTAATCTAACCGCTGGAGTGCTACTTTGGCCTGTGGTGTTTATTATGACCGATATCATCAACGAGTATTATGGACAGCGTGGAGTTCGTTTTTTGTCTTGGATGACAGCCGGGTTAATAGCCTTTGCTTTTTTGATTTTTTTTGGAGCGATTCAATTGCACCCTGCTGATTTTTTTGTGACTAGCAAGCAGGGGAGTGGAGTGCCCGATATGCAGGAGGCTTATACCAGCGTTTTGGGTCAGGGTGGTTTTATCATTATTGGATCTTTAACTGCTTTTTTATTGGGACAGTTGATAGATGTAGTGGTTTTCCATCGCATTAAAAAAGTGACGGGAGAAAAATACATTTGGTTGAGAGCCACCGGTTCTACGCTGGTGTCACAATTCATTGATAGTTTTGTGGTCTTATTTATTGCCTTTTACATAGGCACTCGTGTGAATCAGCAAGGAAATGACTTTGTGTGGCCACTAAGTTTGTTTCTGGCCGTGGGAATCGTCAATTACCTGTATAAGTTCTTTATAGCACTTTTAATGACACCGATTATCTACCTTGTTCATGATCTTATTGAAAGATATTTAGGAAAGGAACAGGCGGCAAAAATGAAAGAAGAGGCCATGAAAGATCAATAACGATCTTTTAAGTGCTGCGCTACAATTTTATCAATGGGAAGTTGCATCACCGCCGGCGAGAATAATTCCCAGGGGATAAATCGAAAGCTTTCAATTTGTTGTGTTTGTTCGTATTTCAACAAATCTTTTTCATTAAAATCAAACGGCCTGTCACGAAGGGGAACCTGAATGGGTTCCAGCGGGGTAACGTGATAATACACAGAGATTATCTGGTGGGCAGTATTGAATGCAGATTGTTGAAAAAAGTCCGTAGTGTAGATATGTTCATCTGCACGAACTCGGAGGTTCATTTCTTCTTTGAATTCCCTAACTACACAATCGCGGGTGCCCTCCCCAAACTCTAACCCTCCGCCTGGAAACTTTGTAAATAAGTTGCCTCGTATTTTTTCATCACTTACCAACACTTCTTTGTTGGGGCCTCTAAGGATTCCATACACTCTTATGACGATGGCGCTCATAGGGGTAAATTTTGGAGATCTATCGTAACACTGAAAACTTTCTGGGCAGGTCCGCAAAGCCAGATGTTTTGAAATTGATTTTCTCCTACACGGTCATATTCTACTTGTAGTTGGCCGCCCTTGGTGACAACTTCTACGTTGTTGAAACCATTTTCATTATGATAGCAAACTAACGCAGCCGCGGTAACTCCCGTACCACAGGAGAGGGTTTCATCTTCCACTCCTCTTTCATAAGTTCTTACCCGAATATTTTCTTTGTCTTCTCCTTGTACTACAAAATTTACATTGATGCCTTCGGCAGCAAATTCCTTACTGAATCGAATAGATCTTCCTTGACTAACTACCTCCTCTTGGTTAAGATTATTCACAAATCTGATTAAGTGAGGAGAGCCGGTATCAATAATTAAATCCTCCTTGAATCGTTTTATTCCATTTACATCTTTCATACGAAGAGCGATGGTTCCATCAGCACGAATATTGGCATCATGAGGACCGTCAGATGCTATGAAGTGATAATTATCTTTTAAGATTCCACAATGATAAGCAAAGAGGGTAATGCACCGACCTCCGTTCCCACACATACTGCCTTCACGACCGTCGGCATTGAAATACTTCATTTCAAAATCAAATCCTTCTTTTTGTTGAAGGAGCATGAGACCATCTGCTCCAATTCCAAAATGTCGATCACATAGTGCATGGATAATTTCGGTTGTTAAATGATTGAATTCGCCTTTTCGGTTGTCAGCGAGGATAAAATCATTTCCCGTGCCCTGGTATTTATAAAATTGAAGCATTACTCAATGGAATCAGCAAAAGTGGTTAAAAATGTTTGGATCAGTTTTTCGATTGTTTTGGCGGGTTCTGCTGAAAATTCTTTGCTAACTCTATTGGCCACGATGGCATTCAAAGCGAGACAATGATGCCCTAATAATCTTCCCAACCCATAAATGGCAGAGGTCTCCATCTCAAAATTGGAAATTCGGTGAGGACCAAATTGGAAATCAGTGAGACGATTCACAAAGTCAGGATTTCGTAAACCTAGCCTTAATACTCTTCCCTGGGGACCATAGAATCCTGGGCAGGTTACTGTAATTCCCTGATGAAAATTTCCTGCAAAGTGTTTGAGTAAGGAAGGGGAGGCGCTGCTGATATAAGGCTGCCCAGTAAGTCCGCTTATCTGCGTATGAGCAATAAAGGATTGAATTAATTGAGACTCTTCTTCATTTTGCTCTAGTCGG
>JBMSWW010000041.1:0-9552 GCA_049425065.1 Chitinophagaceae bacterium | reverse complement strand
TTGGAAGACATTGCAATTTTCTTTTGTCCTGCCAGCTCGGGATATTTAACACGAAGTCGTAAAAGATCGGGTTCTTCCATCTGAATGGAAAAACTATATTGGCCATTAGCCACCCGAGCACTGTCTGTAACATATTTGTCCCCCACTCGATGAAGCAAATAAACCCACTCTGGGTTGGCAGGTTGTAGGTTTTTAAAACTTCCCGTAATTGACAAGGGCTTGGCGGGGACCTGTCCAACACTCAACAGCGGAAGACAAACAAGGGCGATCATAATAGTACGCATAGACATGATTATAAGGGGCAATATAAGCATCTTTTTGTACCTTTGCCACTTGTGTAAGATATTGTGAAACAACATTTGTGAAACATCTAAACTACAAACTCAATGGATCCGAATATATTATACGCCTTAATTGGCGTAGCCGCAGGGGCGATTGGCCTCATAGCGGGTAAGCTTGTTTTTTCCAAAGGAAGCCGCAAACAAGTAGCAGAAGCAGAACTCCAAGCACAAACCATTCTCAAAGAAGCTGAACTAAGAGCAGAAACCATCCGCAAGGAAAAAGAGCTGGAAGCCAAGGAGAAATTTGTACAACTCAAGGCTTCTCATGAAAGGGAAATGCTCGAAAAAAATAAGAAGATCAACGATACGGAGAGTCGTATTCGTCAAAAGGAGCAATCCATCAATCAAAAAGAATCGAACCTAGACAAGCAGGTTAAGGAAAATGAGGCCATTAAGGAGAATTTGAATCGTCAGATTGAGCTGGTGAATATCAAAAGAACAGAACTAGAAAAACACCAGGAAGAGCATATCCGCAGATTGGAAAAGATCGCCAATCTCTCCGCAGAGGATGCGAAGACTCAGTTGATCGAAAGCCTGAAAAACGAGGCGCAAACCAGAGCACTAGCTCTTCAGCAGGAGATTATCGAAGATGCCAAACAAAAGGCACAAAAAGAAGCCCGCAAAATCGTTATCCAAACCATACAACGTACGGCTGCCGAGCAAGCCATTGAAAACTCTATCACGGTATTCAACCTGGAGAGTGATGAAATTAAAGGACAGATCATTGGACGGGAAGGACGAAATATCCGCGCCATAGAAGCGGCCACCGGTGTTGACCTGATTGTAGACGACACCCCAGAAGCCATCCTTTTATCCAGCTTTGACCCGCTACGGCGCGAAATTGCTCGCCTGAGTTTACAACGATTGGTGACTGACGGACGTATTCACCCTGCCCGTATCGAGGAAGTGGTGGAAAAAACTCGCAAACAAATCGAAGAGCAGGTTATGGAAATTGGTGAACGTACCGTAATTGAATTGGGTATTCACGGTCTCCACAAAGAACTGATTCGTATGGTAGGAAGAATGCGTTTCCGCTCTTCTTACGGACAGAATCTATTAATGCATAGCCGCGAAACAGCTAACCTCTGCGCCACCATGGCCGCAGAATTAGGACTCAATCCTAAACTGGCTAAACGTGCCGGATTGTTACACGATATCGGAAAAGTACCCGATGAAGAAAGTGAATTAAGCCACGCCTTATTGGGGGCTAAATTAGCAGAGAAATACGGAGAGAACCCAGCGGTGGTAAACGCCATTGCTGCCCACCACGATGAGGTAGAAATGCAATATGTTATTTCTCCGATCATTCAGGCTTGTGACGCTATCAGTGGTGCTCGTCCGGGAGCTCGTCGTGAAATCATGCAGCAATATTTGCAGCGTATCAAAGACCTGGAAAATCTGGCCATGGCGTATAACGGTGTAGAAAAAGCCTACGCTATCCAAGCGGGTAGAGAGTTGCGCGTGATTGTAGAATCGGAAAAGGTGAGCGACCAAGAGTCCGATAGACTATCTTTTGAAATTGCGCAAAAGATCCAAACAGAAATGACCTTCCCTGGCCAAATCAAGGTTACCGTGATCCGCGAAAAAAGAGCGGTGAACGTAGCCCGATAAAAGCCCGAACGAGAAACTATACTATCAATTGATTTACAGCCCGTTGCACCAGCAACGGGCTTTTTTGAAATTGCCTGATTTTTTAAAGGGAATAGTTTGAGCTTTATCCGAGAATTCCTTACCTTTGCCTCCCTTTAAATCATTGGATTTTATGAACGCAATAGCCTACGTACACGAACAGATGTCTGCTAAGAAAGAATTTCCTTCTTTCAAAGCAGGAGATAATATCACAGTAAACTACAAAATCATTGAGGGCAACAAGGAGCGTATCCAGTCCTTCAAAGGAGATGTGATCAAGAAGCAAGGAACTGGTATGACAGCTAGTTTCACGGTACGTAAAATCTCCGACGGAGTAGGAGTAGAAAGAGTATTCCCTTTCCATTCTCCCAACGTTGAATCTATCGAATTAAATAAAACAGGTCAGGTACGTCGTGCTAAACTTTTCTATCAGCGTAATCGTAGCGGAAAAAGCGCTCGTATCCGCGAAAAGCGCATGGCTGTGGCGCTTGCAGGTGCATAAGTCCTGATGCAACTTGTTAAAAATCCCGCAGCTACAATTTCTGCGGGATTTTTTTTATTCGTACCGATAGCAGTCAGTATCTTTACAATTATAACAAATGACTATGACAACTCCTTTCTTGCTTGGAATGTTGGGCACCAACGAAATCATCATCATCCTGGTTATTGTGCTGCTATTATTCGGTGGCCGTAAGATTCCAGAATTGATGAAAGGATTGGGCAAAGGAGTACGTGAATTCAATGACGCTAAGAACAATGTAAAAAAAGAGATTGAGGAAAGCGCCAATGATATAGCGAACTCACCCAAGAACTAATTCGTACGTTCCCTACGATATTGCCTTTCAAATTTCGCTTGTCGAAAAATTTTTATTTCACCCTTACTTTGATGGGTTGGATGCTATTGCTTAAGGCCCAGCCTGCAGCCTCCCCTGCGTCTACCCCCAGCCCCCGCGGATTTAATAATCTATTTGAGACCACTAAAGTTGGCGGCGTTACCGGTACAAAACTGAACCCTATGGCCATCAGTTTTGTAGAGTCGTACATGGCCCGCTATGGAAATAGTTTGCGCCGCATGAAAGAATGGGGTCTACCCTATTTTTCAATGATGGATAAAATTTTAGTGGAGAAAGGCTTGCCTGCGGAATTAAAATACCTGGCTGTGATTGAATCCGGGCTTAAATCAACAGCCGTCTCTTGGGCAGGAGCTGTGGGTCCCTGGCAGTTTATGCCCGCAACCGGAAGGCGCTACGGATTAAAAGTGTCTTACCAAGTGGACGAGCGCATGGATTACATGAAGAGCACCCAGGCAGCAGCACGCTACCTAAAGGTTTTATATACAGAGTTCCAAGATTGGCTATTGGTGATTGCCGCCTACAACGGAGGAGAAGGAGCCGTGCGCAAAGCCATTCGTTTGAGCCACAGTCGCAACTTTTGGGAACTGCAATACCGTTTGCCCAATGAATCGATGAATCATGTAAAAAAATTCATCGCTACGCATTATGTGTTTGAAGGAGAGGGAGGCATTACCACACTTACTAAAGAAGAGAGCCTTGCCCAAGCAGACCAATTAAAACAAAAGATATCGGAACAAGAGTTACGTGAAACGGTCTCTGAATTAATACACGGGCGTTATAAAAAAGAAGTCATTCTTAAATATACAAGTGTGGACCCTGCAGAGTTCCGCCGTTTTAATCCGGGTTTTGATGATACCATGGCTACCAAGGGAGAATATACATTGAGGCTCTCTGCAGCTTGTATGCAGGCCTTTAAAGAAAACAAAACCTTGATCTTAGAAGAGAGTTTGCAGCTGTTATTCAAAAGAAATTCGTTGTCCCAGTAGTTTTAATAACCCCGCTGCTTTCACCAGACATTCCTCCCATTCTTTTTCAGGATCACTATTGATGGTAATACCTCCTCCCACCTGAAAGGATAGATAGTTTTTCTCTGAGTGGTACAGCAAGCTTCTGATCACCACATTGAAATCAAAATCACCGGCCGGATCAATATATCCAATGGACCCTGAATACAATCCTCTGGCAGCTAGTTCAATTTGTGCCGTTAATTCCAAGACTCTTTTTTTAGGAGCGCCCGTCATAGAACCCATAGGAAATGTGGCCTTCAATATTTCAGAAAATGAAACGGAGGAGGGTAATTCTCCACTCACGGTAGAAATCATTTGATGCACCTGGGGAAAACTATAGACCCCAAAAAGTTCCTCTACCACCACGGTGCCTGCTTTACAAATGCGTGAGAGATCATTGCGCACCAGATCTACAATCATCACATTCTCGGCACGTTCTTTTTCACTGGAGCGCAGGTGCTCTTTAATTAACTCATCCGCCTCCCTTTGCTGCAAATCTCTTCTGGCGGTACCCTTGATAGGCTGAGAAATAAGTCGTGTTCCTCTTTTGCAAAGAAAACGTTCAGGGCTTGCGGATAATACCCAACGAGCCCCCAGTCGATAAAAGGCCGAAAAAGGAGCGGGAGAAATTTTCATGAATTGCCGATACAAAAACATAGGGTCCACCATGGCGGTATCCGAAAAGAATTCCTGGCAATAATTCATTTCATAACAATCGCCCTGCTGAATATGTTGTTTGATCTTATCAATGATTTCTACATACGAAGGCCTGGACACTCTTTGTTGCAAGGGCCCCACTGTAAAGCGTGGCTCCGACGCCTGCCCAACAAGAAACAGGTCTTGAATTTTATTGAAAAGTTCTTGAGGATCAGCGGCCTCGACAAAAACAGTACCACCTTTGCAAGCAATCAAATATGCAGGAGAGAAAAAAGAAAAGGGAGAAAACTCCAGCGCATCTTGATAAGGGCTCTCTACTCGTTGAAAAGTAGTTTGTAAACCAAAGCTTAAATGACCAAACCACCATTTGCCTTTTGCAGTAAGGGTCTGGTCTAAATCAGCAAGTTGACTCGTCACTTCATCAGTGGACATAGCATGGATACGGGAGGCTACCCCAGCGGCCGCCACCCAATCCCATTTTCCATAGGGATCGGCATACCCATGACTATCCAGAAAACAAAAAGTGTCGAACGGCTGTAGCCAGTCCAACACTTTTTCTTTAAACAGTTCGGGGGCTTTTATTTTAAATTCCCTGTACAAATTTTAAAAATCATCGTCTTCGTCATCAAAGCCTTTTTCATCAAAGAGATCGCTAAACTCGTCTTCTTCAAATTTAAATTCATCATCGTCGCCTCCCTTCTTACCAGGGGCTTTTTTGGTTTTAGATTTGGGGAGATCAAATTCCTCGAAGTCAGGATCCCAGCTATCATCTTCCACTTCCTCCGATTTTTCCCAATCATCTTCAATTTCGTCATCTTCCTCTTCTTCATCCTCCTTTCTTCCTTTGGAAGCAACAGGCTTAGCTGATTTTCGAGAAACACTTTCCTCCTCTTCTTCATCTTCTTCGTCTGCTTCCTTCTTCTTTGCTTTAGGAGTCGATTTAGTCGCACTCGTTTTGGCAGCAGACTTCACTGTTTTGCTTGTGCTGTTGGCAGCTTTTGCTGATTTGGTAGCCATAGCAGAATCTGATTATTACTGTAAAATTTCAGCGAAGTTTTTAAACGGCCAAATTTTAAAAAAATTTTTTATTGCTATTTTTTACCCATATTAAGGCACAATTACTAACTGATCACGACCGGGTCCATTAGAGATATATTTAACCTCTACGCCCAAATATTGGTTGATAAATGCCACATAAGTTTTCATGGCTGCTGGCAATTGGTCTACCGTTTTGTGGGTACTGGTATTGGTATTCCAACCGGGGAACTGTTGGAGCACTGGCTGCGCCTTAGTACGTTCCAATTGATAAGGAATCTGGGTAGTGGCTTTACCTTCCACCTTGTAAGCAGTACATACAGAAAGTTCTTCAAATGAATCTAAAACGTCTGCCTTAGTCATTACTATTTTAGTAACACCATTGATCATGCAGGCATAGCGAAGTGCAACCAGATCGATCCAGCCGCAACGACGAGGACGTCCGGTAGTAGCACCGAATTCATTACCGATTTTACGAAGCTCCTCGCCCACTTCATTTTCCAACTCAGTAGGGAATGGACCGCTTCCTACGCGAGTGCAGTAGGCTTTAGTAACTCCAATTACATCGCGGATATGTTTGGGTGCAATCCCCAGTCCATTACAAACACCTGCAGAAATTGTATTAGAAGAAGTAACATAGGGGAAGGTGCCAAAATCAATATCGAGCATACTTCCTTGAGCACCTTCGGCCAGCACACGCTGTCCCGCAGTTATTTTTTCATTGATAAAATATTCGCCATTTACGATGTTCAGCTGACGTAAAAACTCAATGGCTTCAAAAAACTCTTCTTCCCAGGCACTGATGTCTTCCTGGAATCCATAACTATCGAGCAAGCGCTGATGCTTTAAACGAAGTTTGATGTATTGAGTAGTGAAATTTTTATCTAACAGATCACCCACGCGCAGTCCGTTTCTTCCGGTCTTATCCATATAAGCCGGACTGATTCCTTTTAGAGTAGAGCCAATCTTTTGATTGCCTTTTGAAAGTTCTGCCGCTTTATCTAAGGCACGGTGCGTAGGCAGAATTAAATGCGTGCGATCTGCAATGAATAAGTTCTTTTTTAGATCGACACCAAAGGCAGTAACGCTATCACATTCCCGCTTTAAGGTAACGGGATCCAACACCACTCCATTGCCAATTAGATTGACAATATTCGGATGAAAAATTCCAGAAGGTATTTGGTGCAGTACTAATTTTTTATCCTGTACATAGAGCGTATGGCCTGCATTGGGACCTCCCTGAAAACGGGCTACTACCTGATAGTCTTTTGCAAAAAAGTCAACTATTTTTCCTTTTCCTTCATCGCCCCATTGGAGGCCTAAGATTACATCGACCATAAAAATTATGCCATTTGTGTGCGGCGCGAAAATAAAGTTATTTAATGAGCATTATCGTTCCTTTCTTGGTAATAATTCTATCGTCTTTGGTAAGACCCTCGATCATCCAAACATAAATTCCATCTGGCTGCAATTGACCCCCGATAGTGCCATCCCAACCATCATTTAGTTTTTTGGTTTGGAAAACCACTTGTCCCCAACGATTGAACACTCTGAAGTAATTATAACTCTTCATGCCCACGGGGAAAGGAGTAAACTTGTCGTTTTTACCATCGCCATTTGGCGTAAATCCGGTAGGAACATAGATATCTGGCCCTTTGTAGACACGAACATTCACAAAAGCCTCTCCTTTACATCCGGCTACAGTAGAAGCCACTACTTTATAAAGCACATCAGCCCCTATGGATCCAATGGTCACTATAGGATTGGCAATTTGTGCATTGCTGAGTCCTACGGAAGGCGTCCACGTAAAATTAGTAGCATCAGGATCCGATGGCACCGCTAACAACTGGAACTGATCGCCGGGATAGCCAATCGTGTCGGCAGGATACGCTAACACCTGCATAGGTGGTGTTACATCAATATGAACAGAATCCTTAGTGAGTCCTGCGCATCCGTTGGCGTCTGCAATGATGGACAACACATACGTAATATCGCTATCCGGCGTAGAAACCGCATTAGGGTCAGTGCTACTGCTCAAGAATGTGGAAGGTGTCCATTGGTAAACTGTACCCCCTGTTCCTTGCAAGGTGGCAGATTGTCCATAGCAAATAAAAATATCGGAACCTGCATTGGGAACCGGTGCGGGATTCACTAGTACTACTACGGTATCCGTAGCATTACAACGACCCAAAGTTACTTTTACTACATATTGAGTGGTAGTAGTGGGAGAAGCGATTGGGTTCGGAATATTAACGGCACTAAGACCGGTGGCCGGAGTCCAATCATATTGCAAACCATTAGACACCAAATTTAATTGAGTGGAATTGCTCTCACAAATAGTGACATCGTTTTGCGGAGTAAAGCTAAGATCGTTGGTAAGATCCACCATAGCATTCACTGAAAAAGTACAATTCATCGCATCTTTCACTAACACCGTATAGTTACCCGGGGCTAAATTGAAACTATTAGCTGACTGCCAGTTCACACCATTGTCTATAGAGTAGCTGTAGTTGCTATTCCCACCACTAGCAGTTACCGTAATAGTGCCGTCATTGCCCCCATTACAAGTAGCATTAGTAGTAGTAGCGGTAGCCATTAATGCAGCAGGCTCCGTAACGGTAATATCTGTAGTAGTAGTACAGTCATTAGCATCTTTCATGGTCACCGTATAACTACCCGCTCCTACGCTAAAACTATTGCCCCCCTGCCAAGTAGTTCCTCCGTCAATACTGAATTGATAAGGAGCGATACCTCCAGAAGATGTGATACTGATGAGTCCATTTGTTTGGGCATTACAAATTACCGGCACCGTAGTGGCGGATAGTGAAAGTGCGGTTGGCTGCGTTACATTCACTGAAGTAGAGCCGCTACAACCTGCTGCCTCGCGGAAACGAACGGTATAAGTACCCGCGGCAAGACTATTAAACACATTATTTGTTTGCCAGTTAGTTCCATCCAATGAGTATTCAAAGGGAGCAGCTCCCACACTAGGTTGTGTAACTGTTAAGGTACCTGTGCTTTCTCCATTACAGAGAGCAGCAGTGGTGGTAGCTGTGGTAGTAATGGAGGGACCAGCTGCTACCACATTAGCAATTGCGTTGCTGGTACATCCTAATGCGTCCTTGACAACCACGCTGTGACTTCCAGAAGAAAGTCCTGTAAAGGTATAAGGAGCTATTCCCGCAATAAAGGTGCCGCCATCTAAGGAATACTCATAAGGTGCCGTTCCTGAGGAAGGAGTCACCGTCAAGGTACCATTAATAGCGCCATTACAAGAAGTGGCCGTTTGAGCGAGTGTAGCAGTTAAAGAAGGTCCAGCTGGAACAGTTACCGTACGAGTAATTTGACAACCCAGATTATCTGTTACCACGATAGTATGTGTGCCGGAGCTTAAGCCCGAAAACACAAAAGGATTGTTACCTGTTTGTATAGCGCCTCCGTCAATTTGATAAGTAAAGGGGGCTACACCCGCTGTAGCATTAACAGTGATGGTACCATTAGTAGCTGTTGGACATGCGGTAGCAGCAGTAGAAGTAGTGGCTGCAACACCAGCACCCACCGCCACACTCACTGACAATGAACCTGAATTACAACTAGTAGGTACGTCCGTAACCACCACCGAGTGATTGCCTGCAGGCACATTGGTAAAAGTGTAAGGCAAGGTTCCTTGTACAGGAGTAGCGCCATCTAAACTAAAAGTATAAGGCCCAGTTCCGGCCGCTGTAGAAATCGTAATAGTTCCATTATTGACACCTGTGCATGCAGTGGGAGCAGAAGCCAACGTAGCTGCCAAATTACCAGCGGAAACTACGTTAACGGGAATATCAATCGTACATAAACCAGAATTGTCTTTTACAGAAATTGTATAAGACCCTACGGCTAACCCATTGAATACATTAGTAGGCTGCCAGGTAGCTCCTCCATCAATGGAATATTGGTAAGGCGGGGTTCCTCCAGAGGGGGCTGCCACTGTTATAGAACCATTATTATTTCCACAAGATGCTGCATTGGGAGTGGCGGTAGCCGCTA
>JBMSWW010000040.1:0-9581 GCA_049425065.1 Chitinophagaceae bacterium | reverse complement strand
CAAAGTAGCCACCTGCGGACGCAACCACGACAAACTCTATTTGCTTCAAAAAGAGAACCCGGGAGAATACCTTCATATCAAAGTAGCAGATGTTAGCAGTGAAAACGACTGTCGACTTTTTATTGAATCAACGCTGAAAGTTTTTGGAGGCATTGATATTCTCATTAATAACGACGGCATTTCTATGAGAGCCTTGTTGAAAGAATCTACCGTGGAAGTGATCCGAAAAGTGATGGATATAAATTTCATGGGTACCGTGTATTGTACACGTTTTGCGCTCGACTCTATTATTGCCAGAAAGGGTTCTATTGTGGGAGTTTCCTCCATTGCGGGATACCGCGGATTACCAGGCAGAAGCGGTTATTCTGCGAGCAAGTTTGCGTTACAAGGATTTTTAGAAGCCCTTCGCACTGAGATGGTAGAAGAAGGAGTGCATGTAATGTGGGTATGCCCCGGTTTTACTACCTCCAATATCCGACATGCTGCCCTTAACAAGGATGCAAAGGCCCACGGGGAAACTTCTATGCAAGAAGAAAAGATGATGCCAGCTGATGTTTGTGCCGGCCATATCCTCCAATCTATTGCCCAAAAGAAAAGAACGCTGGTGCTTACCTACACGGGTAAACGAACTGTTTTTATCAATCGTTTCTTTCCTGCGCTGGCAGATAAACTGGTACACCGATTCTTTTTCAGAAAAGGAAAACTGATTCAATAGACCATGGCTCTTATCACGCTTACTTCAGATATTGGGAGCCCAGATTACCTGGTGGGTGCTATTAAAGCGCAACTATTACGTTTGAACCCTGAAGCTAGCTTGATCGATATTTCGCACAATATTCCTCCTTTCAATTACCCACAAGCAGCGTATGTGTGCAGAAGTGCCTTCAAACATTTTCCGGCACAAACCTTTCATTTGATCTTGGTAGACCTCTTTGCTAAGAAGCCCGAACGTTTGATTCTAGCCTTTCATCAGGATCAGTATTTTCTATGTGCCGATAATGGCCTTTTGAGCATGATCTTGGAAGATTCTCCTTCTATTGTAATGGGGATTTCAATTGATGCGGCCAACGCCAGAACTACCCTCGCCATCACAGAAGTGATTGGAGAAGTGGTACAACGCATCGACAACGGAGAACCCATTTTACAAATAGGGACTCCCGATATCAGCTTCCAGGAAAAAAGACATCTTCGCCCCATTATCGAGCAACAGTTTATTGAAGGTCAGATCATTTTCATTGACAGTTTTGAAAACGTCATTGTCAACATTACCCAAGAGCAATTTGAGGAAAACAGAAAAGGCAGAGGCTTCAAAATAGTTTTCAGAGGTGATGAAATGATTGAGCAACTCAGCGAAAGCTATGCTGATGTGAGCGAAGGGGAAAAGCTGGCTTTATTCAACAGCGCCGGCTATTTGGAGATTGCCATCAACAAAGGAAATGCCGCAGGTCTTTTTGGCCTTAAGGGCTATACCGATAAAACAAGACAGGGACAACTGGCCTACCAGACGGTTCGTGTCTACTTTCAATAATGCAATAGAACGTTAAAAGAGGCCGTAGGCAATAAGTTCCCCTGCTAAACACTATTTTTGTCCCTACCCAAAATCATTCTCGCTATGAATTTCAGGAAAGTGAATAATCTGACCGGCTGGGCCGTATTTCTCATTGCGCTGGTTACTTACGTGTTAACCAGAGAAGCTCGAGGCAGTCTCTGGGATACCGGAGAATTTATTTCTTCAGCAAAAAGTTTGCAACTACCCCACCCTCCGGGTGCACCCATGTTTGTTTTATTGGGCAGATTCTTCATTATACTTTTTGGGGACGGACCACTAACAGCCGGCAGCGCTGTAAACTTTATGAGTGCGCTGGCCAGTGCCGCTACTATCCTATTTTTATTTTGGAGTATCACCCATTTTGGACGTAAGCTATTTGTAGGAGTTGGAGAAAATCTCAGCCCTTCACAACTCTTTACAACAATGACCGCTGGAGTGGTAGGAGCGCTTGCCTATAATTTCTCCGATTCTTTTTGGTACAGCGCCGTAGAGGGAGAAGTGTATGCACTTTCTTCCTTCTATACTGCCTTGGTATTTTGGGCTATGCTAAAATGGGAACATGCCGATGAACAAGCAGGTCAAGACGCAGCGGCAAGACTACGTTCTGACAGATGGATTGTTTTCATCTTCTTTATGATGGGTCTTTCCATTGGCGTTCACTTGCTTAACTTATTGACCATTCCGGCTATTGTAATGATCTATTACTACCGCCGTTACCAAGCTACTACCAAGGGAGCTATTTATGCTTTTCTCATAGGATGTGCCATTACCGGACTCGTGATGGTGGGCGTTATTCAATATTCTATGAAAGCTGCTGGCTTGGTTGATATTTTCTTTGTGAATACCCTAGGACAACCTTTCTTTACAGGCTTTGCCTTTTACTTTATTGCACTAACGGGGTTAGTGATCTGGGGACTTGGTTTTTCTTCCACCCAATTTTCACGTCCCAAACTGATTACATGGTTTGTGTCTATTCTTCTGCTGATTGCACTTCCTTTAATCTTCGTTCCCGGAGATGGAATTAAATTCCTCTCTTTGTTGTTGGTAGCAGGTATTGCGGCTGCCCTTGGCTATTTTTTCAAGCCCTCTTTCTTACGAATACTCAAATTATCCCTTTGGTGCTATGCCTTCATTATGCTGGGATATTTTATGTATTTCACGGCACTGATTCGTTCCAATGCTAACCCCGGCATTGACATGAATAACGTAGACAATCCTATCAGCTTAGTGTATTACCTAAGCCGAGAGCAATATGGAAGCGCGCCATTAGTATATGGTCCTCACTTTGCAGCTAATCCTTCTAAAGACTTAGTACAAGATCAGCCATTTGTAGAAAGTGAAATGAAATATGTAAAAGGCGCTGATCGATATATCCCCATTGGAAGAAGTAAAGACTATAACTTCTCCAGTGATGCCAAACAATTATTCCCCAGGATATGGGATTCCAGCGACGATCAGTATCATGCACAGTTCTATGCGGAATGGTTAAACCTTGGGCAAGACCCGCAGACTGGAAGCTATGAAGCACCTACCTATGGTGACAATATCAATTGGTTCTTCAGTTATCAGATGAGCTTTATGTACTGGCGGTATTTCATGTGGAATTTTGCCGGTAAGCAAAATGATGTGCAGGGAATGGGCAACAAGCGCGATGGCAACTGGATCACTGGCTTTGCTCCGATAGATAATGCTAGACTGGGAGATCAAACCTACTTACCTGACAGTATCAAGAAGAATGCGGCGGCAAATAAATTTTTCTTACTCCCCTTCTTACTGGGAGTAATCGGATTTGTTTACCAATACTTGAAAAATAGAAAAGATTGGATCGTCAGCTTTTTGCTTTTCTTCTTTACGGGTGTGGCCATAGTCTTGTATTTGAATCAACCAGGCAATCAGCCACGTGAAAGGGACTATGCCTACGTAGGTTCTTTCTATGCCTTCGCTATTTGGATTGGCTTAGCAGTGATTGCCTTTGTACGCATGGTGAAAGAAAAAGCAGATCAAGCTAACTTCAAGGATGTACTGATCTATACAGCCAGCGTTTCTTTCCTCGTTGTTTTCATGAGTTGCTTCCCCGGTAATGGTGATGGCGCCATGATTACTTCATTGTTTGCAGGGGCGCTTGGGGTGGCGCTTGCCGGTGGGTTAACTTTCATATTGCGCAAGATTACAACTGACGGCCAAAATCAACCATTATTGAATGGACTCGTGACGCTTGCTTTGATAGCCGTTCCTGCTTGGATGGCGCTGCAAACCTGGGACGATCATGATAGAAGTAATAAAACTACTGCTCCTGATCTGGCTCGCGATTATTTAGAAAGCTGCGCTCCTAATGCTATTTTGTTTTCATTTGGGGACAACGACACCTACCCTCTTTGGTATGCCCAAGAGGTTGAAGGTGTCCGTCCTGATATCCGCGTAGTCAACAATAGTTTATTAGGAATTGACTGGTACATTAACCAGTTGCGTTATAAAATTAACGAGGCTGACTCCATTGACATGATCTGGTCAGCAGATAAAATTGAAGGTAATAAACGTAATTATGTTTTGTATAACCCTGTTCCAGGCATCGATCAAAATGCTTATTACGATCTCAATGATCTTATGAAAAATTATGTAGGTAGTGATGATCCCGCCAAAATCGACAACTCGCGCGGAGAGCCGCTTAATTATATTCCGATTAGCAAAGTAACTGTTCCTGTAGATCGTGCTACTGTTCTGCAAAATGGAACCGTGCAACCTACCGACAGCATCTTACCTGCATTAGGCTTTGAACTTCCTAAGAGAGCGCTCTTGAAAAATGATTTGATTATTCTGAATATTATCGCAGCTAACCAATGGAAAAGACCTATCTATTTCACTTCTCCCATGGGAGAATTAGGGTTTGGGCCTTATCTGCGTAAAGATGGTTTATCTTATCGCTTAGTACCTGTGGTTCCTCGCTTTACTCAAATGAATTGGGTGGCTGATCAGTCTATGCGTGCGAATGGATTGGGAGGAACAGCGCTTAGAGATAATAATCTCGAAGTGATTTATAAAAATCTCAGCGAGAAATATCGTTTTGGAGGTGCTCAACAAAAAGGCGTTTACTACGATGAAGAAAATCGTCGTCACCTGCTTAACATCAGAAGCATTTTTGCAGAAGCGGCCGGTAATTTAGCCGATGCAGGTAGAAGAGAAGAGGCGCGTAGGCTGTTGGAAAAAGCAGAAGCGGGAATTAATACCGACAATCTGCCCTATGCCATGGTGAGCCGTTATAACAGCCATAATCAAACAGCACTAATCTATCTGGAGGCTTGTTACAAAACAGGTATGAAAGAGTTAGCCGCGAAAGTAAAAGCAGCGATCATAAAAGATCTGCAACAACAAGAGGCTTACTACTCACATATAAGAAGTACTCAACCCGCTTACTTTGGCGGATTTGAAAGAACTGAAGCGCCAATTAATGAACGCTTACAAATTGTATTGAAAGAAATTGAAGCCAAGTATGAAACCGCTTCTGCAGCCTCTACGGCACCTGCCGTACCTGCTGCGCCAGCCAATTAATTGAGTAAACCAAAACTCGTGTATATGGACCTGGAGTTTAACCGCAATGAAGATTACTTCAAAGGCCTGATTAGCGAACTAAGACAACGCAGTGAACAAGCGATGTTGGGTGGCGGTAAAAAAGCGAAAGAGAAGCAACACGAAAAGAATAAAAAAACGGCCAGGGAAAGAATCCACTACTTAGTAGACAAAGGCAGTCGCTTTGTAGAGATTGGTCTCCTGGCTGGCTATGGCATGTATCCTGAACAAGGGGGATGCCCTGCTGGGGGAACGGTAGCTGGCATAGGCTATATCAGCGGCCGTCAGTGTATGATTGTTGCCAATGATCAAACCGTAAAAGCAGGCGCGTGGTTTCCTATTACGGGTAAAAAGAATTTACGACTACAAGAAATAGCTATGGAAAATAAACTACCCGTTATCTACCTCGTAGATAGTGCGGGTGTTTATTTACCCCTGCAAGATGAAATATTTCCTGACAAAGAACATTTTGGAAGAATATTTCGAAATAACGCGAAGATGAGTGCCTTGGGCATTCCTCAGATTTCTGCTGTGATGGGAGCCTGTGTGGCCGGAGGCGCTTATCTTCCTGTGATGAGTGATGAAATGTTTATGGTAGAAGGCAACGGTTCTGTTTTTTTAGCGGGCTCTTATTTAGTAAAAGCGGCAATTGGAGAAGAAATCGATAATGAAAGTTTAGGAGGTGCTAGAATGCATAGCACTTTAAGTGGTACGGCAGACGCGGTATTTCCTACTGAAGAAGCTTGTATGGATCATATTAAAAAAACAATAGCCTTATTGGGAGACAACCCCAAGGCAGGCTTTGACCGAATCGCTCCACAAGCACCTGCAAAATCTCCTGAAGAATTATACGGGCTCTTTCCCAAAGATGGAAAGCCCTATGAGATGCAGGAGATCATTGACCGAATCATTGATGCTGATTCTTTTCAACCTTTCAAAAATGAATATGGAAAGACCATCATTTGCGGTTATGCACGCATCGAAGGTTGGGCAGTGGGTATTGTAGCCAATCAACGCAAGATTGGTAAAAACGCGAAAGGAGAAATGCAAATGGGAGGCGTTATCTATAATGATAGTGCCGACAAAGCCGCTCGCTTTATCTTGAATTGCAACCAAAAGAAAATACCGCTGGTCTTCTTACAAGATGTTACTGGTTTTATGGTGGGCAGTAGAAGTGAACAAGCGGGTATTATAAAAGACGGCGCCAAACTAGTAAATGCGGTAGCCAATTCTGTGGTACCAAAATTCACCGTGATCGTTGGCAATTCCTTTGGTGCTGGTAATTATGCCATGTGCGGTAAAGCGTACGATCCACGTCTTATTGTAGCTTGGCCTACGGCTAAGATCGCCGTAATGGGTGGAGAAGCAGCCGCTAAGACGCTATTACAAATCGAAGTTGCATCTCAAAAAGCAAAAGGAAATGAAGTAAGTCCGGAAGCAGAAGCACAACTATTGAAAAGTATAAAAAGCAAATACGAAGAACAGATGTCCCCCTACTATGCTGCCGCGCGTTTGTGGGTAGATGATATCATCGATCCTTTAGCAACCCGCATGGTGCTTGCAGAGGGCATTGCAGCCGCCAATAACAATGAGGATATTCCTTTCTTTCGTACCGGCGTTTTTCAAGTCTAAACATTAACTTGCCGGCCAACAACCCATGGCTGAAAAAGTAACTATTTACACAGACGGATCTTCCAGAGGCAATCCTGGCCCCGGAGGTTTTGGTGCCATCTTGATTTATGGCGAGCACCGACGTGAACTCTCCCAAGGATTCCGGTTAACTACCAACAACAGAATGGAGATCATGGGGGTAATTGAAGGACTTAAAGCGCTTAAGAAAAAAGGACTGCACGTAACTGTTTACTCAGATAGTCAATATGTAGTAAAGGCCATCAAAGAAGGATGGTTAAAAAAATGGATGGTCACTAATTTTAAAGGAGGTAAAAAGAATGCAGATCTCTGGACTACCCTGCATCATCTTTTAGTAGAGCACCAGGTAGATTTCAAATGGGTGAAAGGCCATGCCGATAACCCCTTTAATAATCGATGTGATGAATTAGCCACAGCTGCTGCCGATGGCGCGCATTTAGCTACTGATAACGGATACGAAGAGATGATTAAGCAATCGTAAGCGCTGCTTTTTTGCGAGTCAGATAGTTGAAGGATACCAACACTAAGGGCAGAAACACGACGGTAGCTAGTAATGAGTTTTTATAGAAAGGAAGGCCCGCCGCATAGCAAGTTAACAATCCACTTACTGATTTAGCATAAAAAGCTTCTGAGGATTGCATCCACACCATCAAATTAGAAAGTAAAAAGAAGACAGTGGGTGAAGCAATCGATCCTACTAACATAGAACCATGATTGGCACCACGAAGTCCCCAACCCAACAAAGTACAGCTGAGCAATAAAAAATAGTTCTTCCACTGTCCTGCATAAATACCCGCATACTCAAAAAGCCCTTGCTGGTATAGTACATGAATCAGTACATCGCTTATTAAAAGCGAAATGAGCGGAAACAGAAATAACCATTCTTTTTTACGGATGACCATGCCGGAGAACAAAGCAATAGCCAACACAGGAGAAAAACCTGACATGGATAATTCAGGTCCAAAGAAATATTTACAAGCCGTAGTAACGGCAATTAAGAACAAAGTAAAAATGAAAAGATTAAAACGGCTATTCATGGCTATTATTTATGAGGCTCTGTGAGCAAGAGCAAAATTAAAAGAATTGAGCAAACCCTACGGTCAACTTATCAACGGTTGTGGATAGCGTCAGTAGCCCGGAAAATAAGCGCACCGTTTTGAGAATGTAAGGTCAGATTTACCCCTTTAGTACAAAAAGCTGCTGGCTGTCCCTTTCCTAAAAAAATCGATCTTCCCCCAGCCTCTACTACGGCTTGCCCGCTAATACAAAGGAAAATACTGGGTTTATCAACTTCTACTATCAACTCTTCTCCAGCTTCCAGATTTAATTGACCAAGCCTAAAGTCCTCCACAGGGGTTTCAAACCAGGACTCTTTTTCTTTTTTAGCGGGGAGCACATTGGGCTCCACTGAAATACAGCGTACATGCTTAAGGAGCTCTGTTACGTCAATATGTTTGTTAGTAAGGCCTCCTCTCAACACATTATCTGAATTGGCCATAATCTCCACGTTTTGCCCCTCCAAATACGCATGGGGTATTCCTGCATCCTGAAAGACTGCTTGCCCAGGTTGCATCTGTACCAGATTGAAAAAATACACTGAAAAAATACCTCGGTCTGCATACCCATAGTTAGAAAATGTCAGAAAAGCGCGAGCCGCCCAAAAATCAGGTTGGGATTTTGACAACTCCCCTTGTTCGTATAGGGGGACTATACGATCTCTTAGGGGCTTTAGTAAATCATCCACCTCAAGCTGAGTCATCTCCATAACCCTTCGATACAAACCTTCATACCCTTGCTTTTCAAAAACAGGAAGTAATGAATTGAGCTCTTTTATCTCATTGAGAATTTTTAGCAAAGAGGAAGAAGGTCTAAACCCATGTAATAACCAAAACTCACTTAAAGCCACCATGAGCTCCGGCTTATGATTATTGTCTTTATAGTTGCGGATAGGTGAATCTAAAGGGATGCCTAATTTATTTTCACGATCAAAATCCAATATTGCATTTTCCTTAGTAGGATGAACTTGAATAGACAACATGTCTTTTACATCTAATACCTTGAATAAAAAAGGGAGAGGCATCGTCAATTTTGTAAGGGGAATCCATTCATTTGTTGACGTTTGTACAGAGGCAATTCCTTGAGGGTGCACGCCCATCCAGTACTCAGCAAAGGGATCCTGCTGAGCGTTATCTATCTTGAGTAATTGAGAAATATAGTCAATTCCACCCCAGTCGTATTTTTTTATCACTCCCTGTAAGGGAAATATTGCATCCATGTTAATAAACTTTTATACTTGGCGTAAAGTTACTGGATGGCCAAACATAATGAAGTAGGAAAATCGGGAGAATTGATCGCTGCGGAATGGCTGGAAAAAAGAGGCTTTACTATTCGAGAAAGAAACTGGAAAATGGGACATTTAGAAATCGACCTGATTGCTACAAAAGGGGAATGGCTGCATTTTATAGAAGTAAAAACACGTAGCAGCCGCCAATGGGGAGATCCTGAAAACAGCGTCACCCCTCAAAAATTTAATCGATGGAGAAAGGCTGCACAAGGCTATCTATGGCAACAACGAAAATATAAATGGATTCAATTTGACATCATCGCCATCACTCTCGAGACCTCCGATAAATTTCAGCTGGAGCTATTTGAAGACATCTACCTTTAGATCGTTTCCATCATATTTTCTACCAGCGCAAAAGTAGCAGGACAACTATCCAGATTTTGCTTGTGTATATGCGCGAAGTCGCTGAATTTTTTAGACAGATGCGGGAAGCCAGAACAGTCCACAGGGCGAATGGCATAAATAGAGCACTTA
>JBMSWW010000039.1:0-9664 GCA_049425065.1 Chitinophagaceae bacterium | reverse complement strand
TGCAGAGATTAGGGCAATAATAAAGATGACTCCAATAGTGCCGGAAAAAGCATCACTCAACGCAATCATTGGGAAAATATCATCCCCACGCGCATCAATGCCATTTGCATTTGCATAGAGATATAAAACAGCTCCCAATAATAAAAAGAGTCCATTCACAATTACCAGAATGGTACTCATCGTCATAATATTTTTTTGAGAATCCCCCAGTCGCTTCACGCTAATATTTTTTTGCATCATCTCCTGGTCTAAACCCGTCATAGTAATAGTAATGAACATACCTCCTAATAATTGCTTCCAGAAATTGAGTGGGCTATTAACATCCGTATTGAGAATCTGATTATACCCTTTTTCGGTCATTAGTTGCCAGGCGCCGCTAACGTCTGTACCCAGGGCCTTGACCAACACCACTAAACAGACTACTAAACCCAGCAACATCCCTGTGGTTTGAAGTGTATCCGTGAAAATAATTGTCCGCACCCCTCCTTCAAAAGTGTATAGAAGAATCAATACTAGAATCACAATAGCGGTCGCTAAAAAGGGAATGCCTAGTTTATCGAGAATAAAAAGTTGCAAAATATTGATCACTAAATACAGTCGAGCGGTAGCTCCCACGGTACGGGATAAGATGAAAAAAAAAGCACCCGCCTTATGGGCATTCACGCCAAAGCGTGTCTCGAGGTAAGTATAGATGCTGGTCAAATTCATGCGGTAGTATAAAGGCAGCAATACGAAGGCTACTACCAGATAGCCTAACCAATACCCTAGCACCAGTTGGAAATAATAGAAATTAATATCGCCCACATTACCAGGAACACTCACGAATGTAACTCCTGACAAAGAAGTACCCACCATCCCAAAAGCAACGAGCATCCAGTTACTATTACGATTACCAATGAAAAAGGAATCATTATCGGCATTACGAGAAGTATACCAAGCAACTCCTAACAACAATAAAAAATAACCGATCACAAAAGAAAACAACACCAAAGGAGACATAGCAAGTGGGTTTGGTTAAATGAATTTTGAAGGTAACCAAAAAAATGTTCCCTTTGACTTCAATTTGCAACTATGGCCTTTAAATCTGTTGCCGTTTTTTGTGGCTCTAAAAAAGGAAATAATCCACTCTTTGCCGCACAAGCATCACAAGTAGGCAGGCTGCTTGCTAAACATCAAGTACGATTAATTTACGGAGGGGGTAGCGCAGGCCTCATGGGACTTATTGCTGATGAAGTAATGAAAGGCGGAGGACAAGTAACCGGCATTATCCCTAAGCTG
Organism: Chitinophagaceae bacterium; assembly: GCA_049425065.1. Taxonomy (GTDB): domain Bacteria; phylum Bacteroidota; class Bacteroidia; order Chitinophagales; family Chitinophagaceae; genus JJ008. The sequence goes on along the minus strand of JBMSWW010000039.1, from coordinate 8,386 downwards.
TTGTTGGAATGGGAAGTAGAGCATCGCGGAATTTCCGAACTGATCATTTGCGATGACATGCACGAACGAAAAAGAAAAATTTATAGTAAAGCTGATGCTGCTATTATATTACCTGGAGGATTTGGCACGCTGGACGAGCTATTTGAAATTGTTACTTGGAATCAGCTCACCATTCACGATAAGTCAATTTTTATTTTAAACTCCGATGGATTCTACGACGCGTTAATAGCGCATATAGAAAAAATGAAAGCGGAAGATTTTTTATACGAAGAAGCCATCAAACGCTTGCTCTTTCTGAAAGACCCGGAAGCACTGGAGACTTATCTGTTATAACGATTTCCTTGTCCCTGAAAAAGCGGAATCTGTAGTCCTGCCCGAAATACCGGCACGGCTCTTCCATATGCATCGGTGTAAGGAGAAAATGCGTTTCCTGACACATCTGCCAATACAGACAGATAATAAAACGAACCTCCTCCTCTACCAAATCGGCCACTGGTATAGCCCCCACCAATCAACACGGAGCCTATGTCCCTTTTCCAACTATCAGCAGGACCATTCAAGGGGATATTTTTTTGTCGGATGAAATTGTGTTCCAATTGCACTTGCGCAAATAAAAAGCGCACCGGATATAAGCGAAGAAAAGGGCCTCCTCCAAATATGGTTTCTCGTAAACGACTACTGATTACGCCATTGTAATCATAATTGCGAACAGCATTGTACGTATAATTTAATTGGAGTCCGGCATCTGCCCAATTGGTAAAACTATAGCCAATTACAGGATTTGCTCCAATCAAAAAGGTATTGTTGAAAAAGCCCAAGGAAACAGTACCTCCGGTGAAGAGATTCAATTTCCAATCTCTTTTTTCTTGTTCAGTGTTCTCTTGGGCAATTACGCCTTGCGTGAAGACTAAAAACAGAAATAATAGAATCAGCTTACGCATAAATCAGCTATTGAATTATTAGAAAATCTTTCCGGGGTTCAAAATATTATTAGGATCAAACGCACGTTTAATATCCTGCATTAATCGCAAGGTAGTTGCCGAGAAAACTATCGGCATATAAGGTTTCTGTATTAACCCAATACCATGCTCGGCACTAATTGTGCCTCCTAATTGATGTACTAATTGAAATAATTCACAAAGAATCGATTGCATCTCAGTATGCCCGTAGCTATTAGGCACTCCTTCTTTTTTGATACGTATGTGTAAATTTCCGTCTCCCGCATGTCCATAGCAAACAACGTCGAAAGCATGTTTAACACCCATTTCTTTTACACCTCGAATTAAAGCGGGCAATTCTGCTCTAGGAACCACGGTATCTTCCTCTATCGTATATCCTACCATTTTCACCGCCTCGGCAGCTCTTCGACGCAACTTCCATAATTGCTCTTTTTGACTGGCATCTTCTGCAAAATAGATGTCACCGATGTCGTATTGTGACAATAAATTACCAATGGACTCCATTTCACCTAGCAAGACATCCGGGTTATTGCCATCTACTTCAATAATCAAATGCGCTGCAGTATCTTCTGTAACGGGTACAATATGACTATCTACAAATTCACTTACGATTCGAAGGGCATTAATCTCCATTAACTCCAGTGCGCTAGGCGTAAAGCCTGCACGAAAAATAGCACTCACCGCCTCCCCTGCCTGTTCCAGATTACGGAAAGGGACGAGCATCAATAAATCATGCGTAGGCAAGGGAATTAACTTCAAGACTACCTTGGTAACAACTCCCAACGTGCCCTCACTGCCCACAATCAATTGTGTAAGATTATACCCGGTTACATTTTTCAAGACATTGGACCCAGTCCAAATAATTTCACCTGTGGGTAACACTACTTCCAAATTCAGTACGTAGTCTTTTACCACGCCATATTTTACCGCCTTGGGGCCTCCACTATTCTCGGCTATATTCCCTCCAATAAAACAAGAACCCTTACTACTAGGGTCCGGCGGATAAAATAGATTTTTTTCTTTTACTGCATTCTGCAATACCTCGGTAATCACACCAGGCTCCGTGATCACCTGTAAGTTTCTTTCATCAATCGTAAGGATACTATTCATGCGCTCTGTGCTCAAGAGCACCCCTCCTTTATGCGGCAAAGCTCCTCCACTCAAGCCAGTTCCTGCTCCACGAGGGGTAACTGGAATCTTGTGCTTATTACAGCATTTAAAAATAGCACTGATTTCTTCAGGCGTACGAGGCTTCACCACTACTTCAGGAAGGAAACTCAGATTCTCCGTTTCATCATGCGAATAATATTGCAAAGTTTCCTCATCAACATACACATATTCTGCTCCCAGCAGGGAGCGAAAAAGTTCAATATGCTCAATTTTTAGTGTGCCCTCAGCAGTCATGGTCGATTTTTTGGGAGCCCAAAAATCGGAATTATTACCCAGAATGAAAATTACTAGAAGGAAGGACAAAGACTTTGACGTCTATTTCCCCGGTACGGATCTAATATCCCTTGTTTGACCAGAGAAAATTCAAAGGCCCCTCGTCGATTAATATAATTTTTCAAAGAAGAATTGGTGACATCATAGCTGAAATTGAACATTAGATTTTGAAAGCCCAGCCCCACCATCGGAATAAATGATTCCTTTACTCGGTAGTAGGTTCCCACAGAAAGTATATAATCGCCCACTCCCGAAACATCATAGCTAGCCATTACGCCGCCCACCAACTCCCAAGCAGCAGCCTGTGTAGAGAAATATAGATTGGGATGCAAAATGAGACGATCATTCACCTTAAAACTTCCATTCAAAAAAGCATTATAGCGAACGGCAATTCGATTATCTACCCCTGAGGTGGCATTCCAAAAACTTTCCACAGGACGATTAATATGCATGGCAGAAAAACCCGCGTTCACATAAGTATTGCTGTTGGGGAAATAAGCGTAATTCACCCCGGTCTGCATGTCGAGATAATTAATACCAGTAGCATCAAAAGCAGGAGCCAACCCGGTTTGATGAACGTCAAAAAACTGTCCGTTCCATTGAGAAGGAAATGTAAGGTTAGCCGTATTGATTCGTTTATTGGCCCAACCCACATTAAAGCCCAAACTCACCAAACTACCATTATTGACCATTTGGTGATAGGCTATAGATCCATACACTTTGGTAGACGTAAGCACCCCTGTGCCTGCCACATCGCGCAAAATGAGCCCACCAGCGCCCAGCCAACCTGTTTGATCGGCATTTTGCAACAATTGTATATCTCCAAAGGCGCTCATCGTTTTATAGGGAAAAGCACTCAGGGAAGCCCATTGATTTCGATAGTTGATACCAATGCGATAATCTCCCTCAGGAATAAATCCAGTATTCGCAGGATTGGTTAACAAAGGAGACTGCATGAATTGAGAGAAGTGTAAATCTTGCGCAACAATATAGCCCCCATTAATAAATAGGCTAGCAAATAAAAGCGCTATGACTAATCCTCTCTTCATACTTATCGTAATAAAGTGATATCTCCTTTTTTCGTGATCTTCCGGCCGTCGAAAAATTCAATCGCAAGCGTGTACATATACACATCCATAGGCTGTACTACACCTTTAAATTTACCATCCCATCCCGATTTTGAATCTGCAGATTCAAATACTTTTTGTCCCCAACGATTCCAGATTTCCCATTTCATTTTTACAATACCAAATCCTTGTACTTTAATCACACTATTCACATCGCCACTTAAGGGCGTAAATGCATTAGGCACATCTGCCAAAGGATTTATACTTGATTCTAGTGTTTTACATACAGTACGAGGACAATCCAGTTGATTATAAGAAGTAAGACAAGCCTGAAAAGAACCAGAGGATTTATACTGATAAGTTAAAGGAGCTCTTGAAGTAGTTAGCAAACTATCACCGTCACCAAAAACCCACTTAAATCGAACGGCATCCGTACTTGAAAGATTCGTGAAGGTATGGGGCGTGTTGGGAACAGGGGTAGCAGGGCTAAAAGTAAAATCAGCCTGTGGAGCATCCAGCACTTGAATGGCTAATCGGAAGGTATCCGTTAAGTTGCAGGTATTAGGATTACTAGCCACCAAGGTGATGGTATAAGTTCCAGGGATAGTATACGTATAGGTAGGCGATGCTTGTATAGAGGTTCCCCCATCCCCAAAACTCCATTGATAATTTTGACCAGCAATTGAACTATTATTGAATTTGGCATCGAAAGGTGCACAGACAATGGCATCAATAATAAACCCTGCTTTCACATTCTCTGCTACGTTTACGGCAATCACAATAGAATCCGGCGTATTGCAATACAAAGTATCGAGAAGGTATAATTTAGCCTGATAAGTACCCGGACCTGCGTAAGAATGATTGACAGAATTGAAGCCTGTTGTTACATTAGGACTGCCATCTCCAAAGTCCCACTGAAAAGAATTGGCGCGGAAAGGAAACCCCGGCAAAGTAGTTGATAAGTTATCAAATCGGTAGTTGAAAGCAGTGCAGGGAGCTAACTTGACCGGATTGAAATTTAGCTGTGCTTCAATGTTGCCAACACGAATATTAACATAAGAGGTGTCTTTCCCATTACAGGAATTGGGGTCAATGGCAATTAGCATTACGCGATAAGTACCTACTGCAGCAAAAGAATGAGAGTTGGTGGCGGTAGTAGTAGTTTCACGAGGGCTACCATCTCCAAAATCCCATTCATAAGATTGGGCGTTACCCACAGAGTCAGTAAACTGTACAGTAAGAGGTACACAGCCCAGCGTATCACCAGCCACATTATTGATACTGGAACGAATGGCACTTTGGACACCCGCCAAGTTCATCGCAATCTTTACCATGGTGAGACTACATCCTGCACCACTTGAGTTGTTCACGGTTGACCAGGCGCCAGCTGTTACAGGATAATTAGGTCTGTTGGTAGCACCTATTTTACAGTTGCCGCAGATAGCCTGGTAAATGGCTCCACTTTTGTCAAAGCGACTGGTGCCTCCATCTACGTGATCGTTACCATCATTTACGGAGTTGTCTTCCCCAAAAAAGCTTCCAAATAACTGACTGTCTGCATCTTTCTTCAATACAAAAAAGTAAAAATCTTTTCCATCGGTAGTAGACTTGAACGCATCTGAAGTAATTGGCAAGCCTGCAGTGCCAGCGCTCGTGAAGCCTGAGCCAAAACCGGTTCCTCCCCATCCTGACATATATACATTCTCACATCGATCAACTAAAAAAGCAACCGGTGAAATATTAGGAGTAGCGGCTCCTGAACCGAAAGCTGTAGAGTAAACGAAGTCGGACAAATCCGGTCTTAGTTTAGCTATGAATTGCTTTCCAGCGGGATTATTAAAGTTGGCATTCCGAATGGGCCAGGAACCGGTGGTTTGTCCCATTATATAGGGAAATCCATTGGTATCAAACTGAACTCCGAATACCTGGTCTACCCCAACAGTACCGATATAACTAGTACGTAAACGCTGTGATCCACTTGGATCAATAATGGTCACATAGCCATCAATCACTCCTTGCAAAGAAGGGCCGATCACGGTTCCTGTTTGAGAGGAGGGAATTAGATTACCACTTTCTGTTCCTCCTGCCATATAAATATTTTCATTGGAGGGATTTACTGCCACCACATAGCCTGCATCATTACCGGATCCGCCCAAAAAACTTGCGAATATTAAATTACTCAAATCATTTGACCATTTTAAAATCACGGCATCTTGCAAGCCGCCTCCAAAATTTGTTTGGAAAGCGCCATTTGTCACAGGAAATTTTGCACCCCCTACTCCATTAGATTGAGAATGTGATACGACAATGGCATTGCCTGAAGCATCTAAAATAATTTCTCCTCTGCCATCATCTCCATAATTACGTTGTAGAGAATTCAGCGAACGTGCCGGCGCAATATTGATACCATCCGCAGCAGCACCCCCTATTTTTCTAGACCCAAGTAAAGCGGTACCCGTAAGATTGATTTTAGCAACCACTATATCAAAACCGTCGCCCGCTAAATTTCCATTATTAAGAACAGGAAACCCTGCAGCCGTGTTAGGAGAATTAGTGCGACCCGTTACATATAAATTACTCTGCGCGTCCACTACCAAACTATGCGGTTGCTCATTACCAGATCCGCCCAGGTAAGTAGCCCACACTCTATTTCGCCCATCGGGCGTAAGTTTTATGAGTGCGATATCAGTTTCCCCTCCTTGAAACACAGATTGAATGGCTCCTGTACTTGTGGGAAATCGACCTCCGTCATTAAATACAGTTCCCCCTGCAAACATCGCTCCATCTGGACCATAGGTAGCTGTAAAGCCCCAATTATCGGCAGTGCTCCCCGAGAAGGAACAAAAGATGATGGAAGGATCAATAACTAATATTTTAGTAGGGTCATATTCCCTCACAGAAAAACGAATCAGGTTGCCCTCCAACTTATATCGACTAGAAATTTCTTTTTTACCCTGCAGATCGGGTTGATACGTATAGGGAGCCGATTCTCTAAAATCACGCAGGGACGTTTTCACTACTAACTCGCGATTATCAATTGATAATCCATCGACTCCTTCATAACGAAGTAAGATATCCTCCGGCTTACCGCCAGGATGGACAATCAACTCGTACTTCAGGCTTCCCTCATCAGTGAAATAGCGCAAATCAATAAAGGGATAAATGTCTTTTACCGTTACTCCCTGATAGATATTACAATTTGTTGCCCAGCGAGAGGAATCGTTACCCAAAAAATAATTGTTGTACGTAGGAAGAGGTTTCTCTGCCTGAATATTGACAGGATTTGTTGTTAATTCTCCGGTTGTGGCATTTACAAAATTAACATTCCATGCATGCGAGCGAATGGTAAAGCTGTCGTTATGACCATGTTTTGCTTCCGCTATTTTTTTTACAGCTAGGGGATCATGTTGTAGAATGGTGAAGCCTCGATCCCGTATAAAAAAAACTCCATTGGCCACTTCCCCCCGAAATCGTACTTGTTCATTCCACTGTCCCTTGTTTTCAATAAATTCAATCGAGCCTTGTGAAAAGGAGTTGAGCATGATGCCCAGGAAACCTATCAGAATAAAAAACCTTTTCACCTATTATCGATTTTTTTTAAGTTAGGCAAATTTCGTCAGTCGATGGCCAAAAAAACTGTTAAGAATCGTACAACAAATCAATTTGACAAAGAGATGACCCTGCTTACTTAAAACGGAAAAACTCTTAAGATATTTTACTCCACTGAACCGGCCCCTTTGTGAGCTGTAAAAACTGCTTCAGGGCGTAATGGGTGGGTGAAGACAGATCAGGATCTGTGTCTAACAGGGAAGCTGCTTTTTCCTTGGCAATATCCAGCAAAGAACGATCCAGCACCAGACTGGCCAATTTAAAATTCAAGGCTCCGCTCTGGCGGGTTCCCTCAATTTCACCAGGGCCTCGGAGTTGAAGGTCTTTTTCAGCAATTTCAAAACCGCTGTTGGTAGCGGTCATTATATGCATTCGTTCCCGCGCATCATTGCCCAGCTTGGGAGTAGTAAGTAAAATACAATAGCTTTTTTCTGCCCCACGTCCTACCCTTCCGCGCAACTGATGTAGTTGTGACAAGCCAAATTTTTCGGCACTTTCAATCAACATTACAGAGGCATTAGGCACATTGACACCCACTTCAATAACCGTAGTAGCTACCATAATCTGGGTATCACCCTCCACAAAACGCTTCATATTGGTTTCTTTCTGGGCCGATGGCTGTTTTCCATGCACCATGCTGATCCAATATTGAGGTTCCGGGAAAAAGGCTTTTACCTCTTCGTAGCCTTTCATCAAATTCTCATAATCCAATTTGGCACTCTCTTCAATGAGGGGGTAGATAATATAGGCCTGACGGCCTTTCGCAATTTCCGTTTTAATAAAGTCCATTACTTTACTCCTATCCTTTTCAAAACGATGGACCGTGGTGATGGGAATACGACCAGGAGGCAATTCATCGATTACACTATAATCCAAATCACCATAGGCTGTCATGGCCAATGTTCTTGGAATAGGAGTAGCAGTCATCACCAGCATATGAGGAGGAATCGTTGCTTTCTTCCAAAGACGTGCGCGCTGTGCTACGCCAAATCGATGTTGTTCGTCAATAATAACTAGCCCTAATTTTTTAAACTGCACTGTTTCTTCAATCAAAGCATGCGTACCAATCAGTAGTGATAAAGTTCCTGCCGATAATTCTTCCTGAATCTTTTTTCTTTCTGCTGTTTTGGTAGACCCGGTTAATAATCGAACGGGCACTTGAATTTTTTCCAGTAAAGCACTTAAGGATTGAAAATGTTGCTGTGCCAAAATTTCGGTGGGTGCCATTAAGCAAGCCTGATACCCATTATCAACCGCCAGCAACATAGTAAGCAAGGCAACAATCGTTTTACCACTTCCTACATCTCC
>JBMSWW010000038.1:0-9721 GCA_049425065.1 Chitinophagaceae bacterium | reverse complement strand
AGCGTGTAGTTATTGTAAGCATGCAATCCCCATATTTCAAAAAATTCCTGGATTTTATAACTAAGTCCCAAAGGATCATTAGCCTTTACCAAGCCGGAGAAAATAAATAATACGCCTACGAATAATCTTATGATGGTTACTAAAATTTTCATATCAAAATCAAGGCAAACACCGCATAATTAATTATATCAAGATAATTGGCATCGATACCCTCGCTAATTAATGTTTTGCCATCATTAGATAGAATTTGACGTATGCGTTGCAATTTCATCAAGATCAAATCCACAAAACTATCCTGGCTCATATCGCGCCAAGCCTCGCCATAATCGTGGTTTTTGTCTTCCATCAGTTGCTTGGCATTCTGAATTTCCTGATCATATAGGGAAGAAAGTTGATTAACAGGAATTTCCATATTCCCTTCTTCGGGTAATTGCAATTGAAGGAGACCAATCACTCCGTAGTTGATGATTCCTTTAAATTCAGCCGCAATTCCATCCTCTACTTTCTGCTGTCCTTTTTGTTGGATTGTACGGATCCGCTGGGCTTTGATAAAAATCTGGTCCACAATAGAAATAGTACGCAAGACTCGCCAGGCAGTACCATAATCAGTAGCTTTTTTTATAAAAATATCTTTACAGGAATTGATTACCTGATCATATTGCCGGGAAGTGTCAGACATAACGGGTTTTGCTTTCGTAACTTTGTCAAAAGTAAAGAACTCAAAGGAATGTTTACCCTATCACATCATCAAAGAGTACTCACTGTGGATAAACCTCTGGTGATGGGGATTTTAAATATTACGCCTGATTCCTTTTATGCCGGAAGCCGCGTGCAAGAATTGGATGAACTGCTTAAAAAAGCCATAGCGATGGTTCAAGCGGGTGCCACAATTCTAGATTTGGGAGGACAAAGTACCCGTCCTGATAGTGAACGAGTATCGGCGAATGAAGAAATTGACAGAGTGTTACCTGCCATTAAATTATTACATAAAGAACTACCTAATACATTCTTATCCATTGACACCTACTATGCTTCAGTAGCCAAGGAGTCTGTTTTAGCAGGAGCCTTTATGGTAAATGATATTAGTGCCGGAACCCTGGACACAGCTATGCTGACCACGGTGGCTTCGCTGAATGTGCCCTATGTACTCATGCACTCAAGGGGCACGCCATCCACAATGCAATCAATGACTACTTACTCCCAACTTACACAAGAAGTACTTGATTTTTTGGCGCAGAAAATGCAAGAATGTAAAGCCTTGGGAATTTCAGATATTGTTATAGATCCGGGAGTGGGCTTTGCTAAAACTATTCCTCAGAATTTTCAACTCTTACGGGAGTTAGAATTGTTTCAAACACTAAATGCTCCTCTATTAATTGGGCTTTCCCGAAAATCCTTTATTTACAAAACACTCCAAACTAGTCCGGAGCAGGCCTTAAACGGAAGCACCTTTTTACATGCTTTTGCGTTGCAAAAAGGTGCTTCTATTTTAAGAGTTCATGACGTGAGAGAGGCTGCGGAAGCCATTCGTCTCTACGAAGAACTAAAGATTAATTAACAGGAGCAGCCGGGGCTTTATCCATTACTTCCAACACAGTAAAATCAAAAATCAGGTGTTCATAAGGTTTAATAGGAGCACCTGGAGGCGGAGCAGCACCATATCCTAATGAAGAAGGAACATACACTTTGCCTTTTGCTCCTTTTTTCACAAATAACATGGCCTCATCAAGACCTTTAATCATTTGGCCAGCACCTACAGAGAATTTCAACGGCTCCACATGCTTAAAGGTGCTATCAGTATTACTATCAAACACTCTTCCTTCCATGGTAGATCCTGTGTAATTAATTGAAATATAGTTGCCCGCTTTCACTAATTCTCCAGTTCCATCTTGCAGAATTTCCACATAAGCACCGGAAGAAGTACGTTGAACGCTGTTCATTTTAGCTCCTAAGAACTTCTCAAGTTCTTCAGCCTCTTTTTTTGCATATGCAGCATTTTCTTTTTGCTCATCGAAGATTTTCAAACTGTCAGATGTGATTATTCCAAGTACTTTCACAAAAGTCATAATGCGATCTCCCTTCTTAAACTCAGAAGGAAGATTACCGGCTGGCATTCTTTTTAAAAAAGTATCCATCATTTGAGTAGTCACTAAAGAGTCGCCAGGAGAAAGCTTCATCCAAAGCTCAGAGATATCATAGGGCTGAGGAGTGGCGCCTACCGCGATATAGATGGGCAGTTTTCCACCGGTTGTAAAATAAACACTATCATTTATTTTTTGCGTTAACTGAAGTTTCAGGTACTCGCCGGCTTTTGCAGTTTGCGTTTCTTTACCACGCATTAATTGATAAGGCATCCCTCCCGCTGTTTTCTGATAAGAGGCTCCTCCGCAGGATAACAAAATGGCTGACAAAATTGCCATTGAAAAAAACTGAATGATCCGATTCATATTGTTGTTTTATTAAGTAAGTGATGTTTGATTTGGGAGAATACTTTTGAACTTGGCTACGGTGTCTTCCAGTGATTCGCTGCTTCGTCCGCCTGCCGCATTAAAGTGTCCTCCACCTTCAAAATAGGTTCTGGCAAAGGTATTGCAATCAAAGCTTCCTTTGCTTCGAAAGCTCCATTTTCTTTCCTCGTCTCGGTCAATAACCAGGGCCACAAAACGAATTCCCTGAATCGACTGAGGATAATTCACCAATCCCTCGGTATCCCCTGTCTTAATCTGAAATCGTTGAAGATCTGCTTTGGGGATAGCGATCAAGGCCGTGTTATACTCGTAGAAAATCTCCATCCGGTTTAATAACACATGTCCAATAAAACGAAGACGATTTTCTAAAAAATTATCATAAAGTCCCTCGTGTATTTTTCCGTGGTCCAGTCCTTTAGATTTCAAATCTGCTACTAACGAATGTACACCTGCATGGGTGGAGGAAAACCGAAAGGACCCCGTATCCCCAATTACGCCCGCATAGATACATTCACTAATGGCCAAATTAATCAAGGCATTATCGCCTGCTAAATTGATAAAATCATAGACCATTTCACAGGTAGAACTCTTGGAGGTGTCACTTAGTCCATAATCAAAGCTTGCAGCATCAGGCTCTTGGTGATGATCCATCAGCACCTTTACGCATTTCAATTGCTGCAACTTCGATGCCATTTGTTTGGATCGATGGAAAATATTGAAGTCCAAACAAAATAAAAGATCTGCTTGCTCGAGTAATACGTCTGATTTTTCTCGTTGTTTTTCGTAGTTCAACACCTGATCAGCACCAGGCATCCAATCCACAAATTCCGCCCAATTTGTGGGGGAAATAACAGTGGCCTCATGTCCTTTAAGTTTTAAGTAATTCCATAGCGCCAACGTAGAACCCATGGCATCGGCATCAGGTTTCTGGTGCATGGTAATCACAATCTTACGTGGAGATTCGAGCAGGCGAAATAAAGCATCAATTGACTTCATGGCAGATAGCGAAGTTATGGAAAAATGGTTGTAACTTCGCGGCGCAAAAGCATAAAACAATGAGTAATAAAACATTCACCATGATCAAGCCGGATGCCTTCCGTAACGGACATAGCGGAGCCATCCTGGATCGTATTATCAAAGAGGGATTCAAAATAAAAGCCCTAAAAATGTTGAAACTTTCCAAGGAAAAAGCGGGAGAGTTCTATGCAGTTCATAAAGAAAGACCCTTCTATGGAGAATTGGTTGACTTTATGAGTAGCGGTCCTATCATTGCCGCTATTTTAGAGAAAGAAAATGCCGTGGAAGATTTTCGCAAATTGATCGGAGCTACCAACCCTGCTAATGCAGAGGAAGGTACGATCCGTAAAATGTTTGCTACTTCTGTTGGTGAGAATGCAGTTCATGGAAGCGACAGCGATGAAAATGCTGCCATTGAAGGATCTTTCATGTTCTCAGGATTAGAAAAATTCTAATAAAATAGAAAATTCAAAAAAGCCGCTGGTTTTATAATCAGCGGCTTTTTTATTTTTAGTATCTAAGCTTAATTCGATGCACCGTTCTCACACCATGGTGAAAAAAACTTGCTTTTTGAAAGGACGGTGGTCCTGCCAGTCCCATGGAGTTATTGGAAAAAGCGTATCCTTCCTTAGGAAATCCAAGAAACGATAAATTCATTTTCTGATCATTGTTTTCATCATGTAACAGCGCTGCGGCATAAGCTCCCTCCGGAATGTCGTTAAATTCTACCAGGGTAATACCTTTGTTCACATTTACACTCGCTTTCCGAAAAGCCTTTTTACCATCCGAAGGAAAACCCTGGGCTTCATTAAATAAACTGATCAACAAGTATCCCTTGTCATTGCGACTGCCTTCAATTTCAATGATTATACTCCCTTTTTTATCATGCAGAGGTCTTCCTGCCCCGCTAAGGACTATCAACATAAAAAAGAGTAGGTAAGACCCATTTCTCATGCTTTTACAATTGCTTCTTCCCCGTAAATCTGATCGATATACTTTAACGAAGGAGAAGGAATAAAAGATCCAATATTCAAATCGTTCCATTTAGCATCCACCTTAGCGATGGTTTCAGCATTGGCAACAATGATATTGGGCCAATCACGCTGAAAATAATCATGTTCTTTTGTTTTACGGGTACCATCTAATCCCATACAAGCCGTATAAGGGAAAGATACACTTCGAAACAAATGATGATCTCTTTTGGGATCGAGATTATTACAAAAGCGCCAAAGTGCCGTAGCAAGATCATCGGGATTCACCGTATGCTCTACATACAAAATCATTTTTATGCCCTCTAACTCCTTGATTTCTGCAATTTGTTGATGCAATTGTCCAATATGCCCTACTCTGTTTTTTTCCACCGATACCAGCAAGCAAGGAATTTCTTTGGTGAGTAAATTCGCGTTTACGGCTTTGATTTCTACAAAACCGCTTACCAATGCTTTTATAATTTCTCCAGGTGAATATTTGACTGGCAATGCAGCATAACTATCATCAGTTTCTTCACTACTTTTTTGCGTACCATCGATACACATTTTTCCACCAAATCCCAATTTGGAACAACTATGATCCAAAACATCCATTGGTCCACTGGAAAAAGCAATATCCGTAGCTGGATTTAAATTTGCAAAGACGGTACGTGCTAGTTGTTCATAATTTTGAATAGTCACTAGCTGGTCAGCTAGTACCAATATTTTATTAAACATCATTTGACCAGCGCCCCACATGGCATTCATTACTTTTTGTCCTTGGCCCGCATAGTCTTTTTGAATTTTGGTAATTACCAGATTGTGAAAAACCCCTTCCACGGGCATATCCATATCTAAGATCTCTGGTACCATGGTCATTTTTATAGGAGCCAGGAATAATCGTTCTGTAGCTTTTCCCAGCCAAGCATCTTCTTGGGGTGGTATTCCTACAATAGTAGAAGGATACACGGGATTTTTCCGATGCGTAATTGCAGTGATATGGAATCGAGGATACCAATCAGGTAAAGAATAATATCCTGTGTGATCTCCAAATGGTCCTTCCCAAATCAATTCATCGTAGGGGTCCACATAGCCTTCTAATACAAAATCAGCGTCGGCAGGAACCTCGAGTTCAGGTTGCGTTATACATTTAACTAATTCGACTTTTTTCTTGCGTAAAAAACCGGCCAACATGTATTCGTCTACATTTTCTGGTAATGGAGCGGTAGCGCTATAGGCATAAACGGGATCTCCTCCTAATACAACGGCTACTGGCATTTTTTTACCTAATTGTTTATACTGAGAAAAATGCTTGGCACTCACTTTATGCTTGTGCCAGTGCATACCCGTTAATGTGGGACCAAATACTTGCATCCGATACATTCCTACGTTTCTGCTTTTAGAATTTGGATCTTTGGTATGGATCACTGGGAGTGTCACAAAAGGACCCCCATCTTTAGGCCAGCAAGTTAGCACTGGAATTTTAGTAATGTCAGGATTCTCCATGATCACCTCCTGACACTCTCCCCTACCTTTTTTTACTTTTGGCATCCAGCTGGCAAACTCTCCAAGTTTAGGAAGCAGTTTTAACTTGTCTACAATATTTTCTTTGGGAGAGGATAACAAATGAAAAAGACCCTCAATTTCTTCCGCCATGTCATTTAAGGTATCTACCTGCAGCGCCATGCACATTCTTTTCTCACTACCATAGGCATTCATTAATACAGGAAAATCAGAGCCAGTGTTTTCAAATAAAATCGCTTTTCCCCCATCGCCAGACTTACTAATGCGATCGGTGATTTCTGCAATCTCCAAATGCGGATCCACAAAAGTTTTCACGCGTAATAATTCTCCTTCCTTCTCTAACGCTTTGATAAATTCCTGTTGGTTTTTCCAAGCCATGGTTTATTTTTTTGAAAATAGTCCTGTAAAATTAATTCCTAATCCTGGAAACTCGGAGAGAATAATTCTTCCGTAATCATATTCAATACCAGTAGCCAAATCTTCTTCTAACAACAACGGTCCATCCATATCCACCTCTTCAATGAAAGGTAGTAATTGCCCAATAGCAGCTGACCCAATGGTAGATTCATTCATGCTTCCAACCATTACTTTCAACCCCTTTTCATGCGCTTCTTTAATCATACGACGTGCGGGTGTGATACCGCTACACTTGGTTAATTTAATATTGATGCCATGAAAATAGCCTACACATTTTTCTACATCCGTTTCTTTAACGCAAGACTCATCCGCATAAAGAGGAATTGTAGAAGCTGTATACAATTGCTTCATGTCCTCCCAATTATCTTTGGCAAGAGGTTGTTCGATGAGTGAAACCCCCAACTCTTTTAAGATGGGTAATAATCTTAGGGCTGTTTCAAGACTCCACCCCGCATTGGCATCTACGCGAATTTCAGCTTCGGTGTTTTCTCGTAAAGCTCTAAGAATAGAAAGATCATCGGGACAGCCCACTTTTACTTTATAGATAGGCCAGGGTAATTCTTTTAATTTACTGACCATCTTTTCGGCAGTATCTATCCCTATTGTATAATCACATATAGGTGCCTTGCTCATATCACCGCCCCATAATCTCCAAAGAGGCGTATTTTTCATTTTCCCATATAGATCCCAACCGGCCATATCCAACGCACAAACCAAAAAGGGGTTGTCTGGAAAAAGATGATGCAGATAGTGCCAATAACGTTCTGGATCTGTAAAGGCAAATTTTTCCACCAACGACTTCTTCTTTTCTAAATCGCTGATCATTTTTTCGGTGGTAATGTCATAATAGCTAATAGCGGGCGCTTCCCCATATCCTTTCCAGGGGCCCAAGCTTAGCTCAACCACCAGGGTTGGCTGATGCGTTTTAGTCCCCTTTGAGATCGTAAAAGGATGTTTGAACTTCAATCGATGTTCCCAATAACGAAGCAGCATGTAAAATTTTGCGCAAAGATAGTGAGGCGGTTTGTCTATCTACCAGCTTCTTGAATAGCACGCTGTAAGGAAAGGTTAAAATCTCTCTCTGTTAAAAGATCTTCCAAGTAAAGGTGCATTCTAAATTGCCAATAATGTTGAGGATTGGCAGGATCATTAATTCGCTCTTCTCGAGGATCTACCCTCCTGAGTGTCTCATTAGAGCCCAAAAGATCTTGTAATTGGAAAATACTCCACATAGCGGGGGAATTTAGGTGTTGAAGGACAACAGCCCTATTAATCCAAGCCTCACAGAAATAAGGTGCATCCCCCCATTGCTTCATTTCTTGATTGTAAAAAAGCTGAGTGCGTTGTCTGTTCTCTTCCCACCATCCACGAATAGTACTCATATCATGGGTAGAGGGTGTAACCACTGACAAATACGGAGCATCCGCCGGATGGAAAAATTCCTTGGAAGGATCCTTGGGCATTCTCTGGATTTCTAGGCTTAAAATGCCTGTTTGCTGCATCACATCGGGTACACAATGTGGAACCATTCCCAGATCTTCCCCACAGACTAGCATGTTGGTAGCGGCTTTCAGCGAGGGAAGTTTTTGTAAAGCCTCTTGCTTCCAATGGGCATCTTGACGGCGATAGAAATAATCATTATAGATTTCACGTAAAATGCCTTGCGTAGATGGATCCAGATATCGATAAGACAAGGTTTTGTCCATCGAAATTCTAAAATGAAACTGGTGCCCCTGCGAATAGGGTTCTTCAAATAAAATCACATTCGCTGCCAACTCCATTAAGCCCTCTTTTAAGTGCGTGGAAGGATCTTGAGAAGACAAGGATTCAAAATATTGTTCGATCTTTTTTTGAGTATCAAAGATGGGAGAAAAAGACCATTGACCATTCCCCTCGTTAATTAAAAACTGCTCACGTACTTGAAATTGTTGTTCGCCAAAAATTTCAAAGAGAATTTCATCATTAATAAAAGGCTGACAATAGCGTTTATGATCTATAGAAACTCCTTTTTGAGAAAATTCATTGATATGAACAGGAATGGCGGGGACAAATCGTCCCAGTAAGCCTTGTACCGCATGTATGGGAATACTCCATATGCGAAAAAATCCCAAAATGTGATCTATACGGAAGGCATCAAAATAATGCCCCATTTGTTCAAATCGTTTTCTCCACCAAAAAAATTCGTCTTCCTGCATCTTTTTCCAGTTGTACGTAGGAAATCCCCAGTTTTGTCCACTGGCAGTAAAATCATCGGGAGGAGCGCCTGCCTGCCATTCCATATTATACAGAGATGGTTCTACCCAGGCATCAGTTCCATGGCGGTAAATTCCAATAGGGATATCTCCTTTAAGTACCACACCCTTCGCATGTGCATAAGCCACCGCTTCTGAAAGCTGACAATGTAAGTGATATTGAATGAATTTATAAAAGCCGATTTCATGAGAGGATTTGCGGTCTTTTACTAAAGCTTCAATTTCTGTTTCTTTATAAACAGCATATGAGGGCCATTTACTAAATTGAATTGACCCAAATTTATCACGTAAATAACTAAAGGCAGCATAGGGTTTTAGCCAGTACTTATTTTCTTTTTCAAAATTTTTATACCCAGCTGAAGCAAAGCAGTCCTCCCCTAAATCTTCATACAACTCTCGAAGTGTAGTAAATTTAATTCGAATGACTGCTTCGTAATCCAAAGCCGGTTTATTGTTGAGTTGTTCTTGTACTTTACGCAATACTCTCAATTTACTAGCTTGCTTGGTGCCGGCAACAGCCGCTAAATTGATATAAAGGGGATGCAACGCAAACGCAGAAATAGCTGCATATGGATAAGAATCCAGCCAGGTATGCGTGGCCGTTGTGTCATTGATCGGCAACAGTTGAATTAACTTCAGTCCTGTTTGTTTGGCCCAGTCTACTAATTTGGGAAGATCTAAAAACTCTCCTACCCCAAAACTATTTTTACTCCGTAAGCTAAATACGGGAATCGCGACGCCTGCACCTTTCCATTTCTTGACAGGTATTCGAACAAACCCATCCTGTATTATAGTGGTAGCATACCCTTCATTTGAATTAATTAGACGATTATCGCCATCTTCAAAACGTTCAAATCTTTTGGAATCAGTATTCCAAATTCCGTACTTGTAAGTAAGCGGAAAAACGGCCTTTTGTAAATCCAATTTAATCTCCCACCAGTTACCTTTTTGCTCCAATGACAGAGGGTGATCAGTTGACCAATCTCCTATTAGAGGATCATTCCCTAATAAGCAAACTTGTTCCTCTTTTTGTAAGAGTGGGCATTTTACTCTGAACAAGTGAGTATAAGTGTCA
>JBMSWW010000037.1:0-9822 GCA_049425065.1 Chitinophagaceae bacterium | reverse complement strand
TGACAACTTATCAGGTGGAGAGTCTACGTTTATGGTGGAGATGAATGAAACCGCTTCCATTATCAACAACCTTTCCAATAAAAGCCTTGTCTTGTTAGATGAAATTGGTAGAGGAACCTCTACTTACGACGGGATTTCCATTGCCTGGAGTATTGCGGAGTTCTTGCATGAAGCGCCAGGACGCCCCCGAACCCTTTTTGCCACGCATTACCATGAGCTCAAAGAGCTGGAAAACCAGTTGAGCCGCGTCAAAAACTATCATATTACCCATCGGGAATCTGGCAATAAAATCATTTTCCTAAGAAAACTGGCTCCTGGAGGCACCACACACAGCTTTGGGAACCATGTTGCCCGAATGGCAGGAATGCCGGCCTCCCTGCTCAAAAGGGCGGAAGAATTATTGCATCAGCTGGAAGCCGGAAGAGAAAACCATGGTCTGGGAGATGGCCCCCCTATTGAAAAAACAAACCCCGAAGGCAGTCCCCATCTACAATTATCCATTTTTGACGCCCATAGTGATACGTTTCGGGAGATCCGTCAACTCCTGGAGAGCACCGATATTGACCAATTGACCCCCGTGGAGGCGCTTCTCAAACTGCAGGAAATAAAGAACCAACTCCGGTAGTTTTCCCCATTATTTATATGGGGTTTCAAAAAATATGGCTAATTCAAAAATTATCATATTTTTACCAAAATCCGTTTTCATGAAACTGATCCAAACAACTGCTTTTTTCTTTTTGTTCGCGTCCATCACATTTTCCACCATTTCTTGTGACCGTGACAAAGATCTTTTTGTTAGAAAGGAATATACCCGAGTTGATGTGCCCCTTACTGGAGCCCTAAATGTTCCTCAGTCTACCTCCCCAGGTCTTGGCTCCATGAATATCCATTACAACACAACTACTAAGATCCTTACCTACTCTATTACCTGGTCTGGATTGACTGGTTCTGTAACTGGAGCTGCAATTCATGGAATGGCCCCTTCAGGTTATCCTGCTTCTATCTTGCAAAACTTTAGCACCTCTGGCATCACTCGTTGTGCCACCGTAAGTAATACAAGTTGCGGAAGATACAGTGGCCGTCTTTTTGTAGATGGAATTCTAGTAACTGAAGACAATCTGTTGAATGGGGTATATTATGTTAGCATCCGTACTGCAGCAAATCCATTGGGCGAAATCAGAGCCCAGATAAAATTCTAACGATTGTTTTTAAAATAACGAAACCCTGCCCTCGTGGCGGGGTTTTTTATTGACAGGCAAACCAAACCGGGGTTGCATCATCAAAGTTGCCCTGGTAGTTTATAAATAATTCTTCCCCTGACTCAACTGCACGAACGGTACGAATTAAAATCTGTTGCGCGTCAAAGTCCATTTCATACTCACAATTGCTGGGACAAGCATGATTGTAAATAGGAATATATCCGAGCGCCATACAACACTGCTCTAACGACTGTCCCCACTCAAAAATATAATCATGCAATAAGGTTTGATCCAGCAATTGCCTGTCTTTCCCACTTAATACAATTACCGGAGCAATCTCAATAAGGACCCCAGCAGCTATCGATTCTGCAGTAAAAACACCGCGACCTCTAGTTAAGGTAGGTCCTATATATAAAGAGGGAAGTATCATTGGATTCACTACACGAAGTACGCACTTTCCTTTGTACTTTTGAGGCATGTCTAATGAACAAGCACAAGCGGTTTTGGCAGCTCAGTTTGAGGAGTTGTTGCAACAGGAAGACCATGTAAAGCTTCGTTCGTTTTTAGATGACCAGAATATTAGCGAAGTAGCAGAACTGGTTGATGCCTATCCTGAAGAAGAGACTAGGATTATTACTAGTATGTCGATGCATCGAGCCGCCAGCGTCTTCAAAATTCTTGATTTATCTAGTCAGAAAAGTGTCATTCATAAATTACCCGCAGGCACAACCGCTTCGTTGCTTAATGAACTTCCCGCGGATGACCGTACTGATTTTTTGGAAGAATTACCCAGTAATGTGGTACGCGAGCTTATCAAACTTTTGGATCCTGAAGAACGAAAAGTAACCTTATCACTGTTGGGCTATCCTGAAAACAGTATTGGCCGCTTGATGACCCCCGACTACGTGTATGTGTATGCTAACAACACTATTGAAGAAGTATTTGTTACTATCCGGAAGTATGGCAAGGACAGCGAAACCATCAACGTCATTTATGTAATCAATGACAAAGGAGAGTTAATTGATGATATCCGAATCAGTGATATTATTTTAAGTGCTCCCGATAAAAAAGTGGCTGAACTGATTGACGGTCGAATTATTGCGCTTCATCCGGAAGATGACCAGGAAACCGCTGGAGAAATTTTTAAGATGAATAATCGAGTGGCCCTACCGGTAGTAAGCCAAAGCAATAAATTATTAGGCATTGTAACCATTGATGATATTCTCTGGGTAGCCAGTGAAGAGTTCAGTGAAGACATGCAAAAAATGGGAGGTACTTCTGCCTTAGAAGAACCCTATTTAGACGTGCCGCTATTCAAGCTGTATAAAAAAAGAATAGTCTGGCTAATGATCCTTTTTATTGGAGAAACTTTTACGATTGCGGCGATGTCAGGTTTTCAAAAAACGCTGGAGCATGTACTGGTACTTTCCACTTTTATTCCCTTAATTATTTCAAGTGGAGGTAACAGTGGATCACAAGCCGCCACACTCATTATACAAGCGATGGCCCTTGGAGAAATCACAGTACAGGATTGGTGGAGAATTGCCAGACGAGAAATAAAATCTGGTTTATTCATGGGGCTTACACTGGGCTTGATAGGATATGGAATTGTTATGGGAGGACATTATTTTTTAGGACTTTTTGGAGAACATTATTCAGCAGTAGGATTGGCCATTGGTACTGCACTCATTGGTGTAGTATTGTGGGGCACCTTAATGGGATCCATGTTGCCTTTGTTATTAAAAAGATTAGGCGCTGACCCTGCCACTTCCTCTACTCCCTTCATTGCAACATTAGTTGACGTAACGGGTTTACTGATCTATTTTGGTACTGCCTTCTTGATGTTACGGGATGTATTGTTGTAAAATCACTCAATAAGAGTTTGTCTGTAATTATACATCGCTCTCCCGACAGAAAAAAACAAGATCGTATCTTTAAGCTATAAAATTTATTGCTATGTGTGGAATTGTTGGCTATACTGGCCACCGAGAGGCCTATCCTATTGTCATAAAAGGACTTAAAAGACTAGAATATAGAGGCTATGATAGTACAGGAGTTGCTCTCCACAATGGAACACTACGGGTGCATAAGAAAAAAGGGAGAGTAGCCGATCTGGAAGAATCAATTACCGGAAAAGACCTAAGTGGGAAGACAGGAATGGGACATACGCGTTGGGCTACACACGGAGAACCCAGCGACCGTAATTCGCATCCTCATCTATCAGCAAGCGGAAAACTGGCCATGATCCATAATGGCATCATTGAAAACTACAGTCAGCTCAAACAGGAATTAGTGAGTAAAGGGTATAGTTTCAAAAGTGACACTGACACCGAAGTGCTATTGAATTTTATTGAGGAGATTCAATTGAATAATGATTGTTCTCTCGAAGAAGCATTACGCATTGCGTTGAAGAGAGTTACAGGCGCCTATGTCATCTTGTTGATTGATGAAGAAAATCCTGATACGATAATTGCAGCCCGAAAAGGAAGTCCTTTAGTAATTGGAATGGGGAAAGGAGAACATTTTTTGGGTTCCGATGCCTCCCCCATGCTGGAGTACACTAAAGAGGTCGTTTATGTGAATGACTATGAATTAGCGATTGTAAAACCAGATGAACTGATCTTAAAAAATCTGGGGAACGAAAAGCTAACGCCCTATGTCCAAAAACTAGATATTCAATTAGCCGCCATTGAGAAAGGTGGCTATGAGCATTTTATGCTCAAGGAAATATTCGAGCAACCGAAAACTATATATGATTGTTTACGAGGGAGACTGGATGCTGAAAAGGGCATGATCACGCTTAGTGGAATTGAACAGTACGCAAAAGAAATCACGTCCGCAAACCGAATCATCATGGTAGCCTGCGGTACTAGCTGGCACGCAGGACTCACGGCAGAATATATTTTCGAGGAATGTTGCCGATTAAATGTAGAGGTTGAATATGCTTCTGAATTCAGGTATCGTAATCCGGTAATTCATCCCGGTGATATTATTCTGGCTATCTCACAAAGTGGAGAAACTGCAGACACCTTAGTCGCTATTGAAAATGCAAAAGCAAAAGGAGCTATTATTTTGGGCGTAGTAAATGTTGTAGGCTCTTCCATTGCCCGCTGCAGTCATGCAGGCGCCTACACTCATGCGGGGCCTGAAATTGGCGTGGCTTCCACCAAAGCATTTACAGCGCAACTGGCTGTACTTACGATGATGGCCCTCAAAATAGGACAACTCAGAGGCACATTATCCAATGAGCGCTTACTTCATTTAATGCATGAACTGGAATTGATACCACAAAAAGTTGCTACTATTCTCGAAGATGTCACCAATATTAAAACGATTGCTTCTCACTATGCCTCCGCACGCGACTTTCTTTATTTAGGAAGAGGATACAATTTTCCAGTAGCCCTGGAGGGAGCGCTAAAACTAAAAGAGATTTCTTATATCCATGCAGAGGGCTACCCTGCCGCAGAAATGAAACACGGCCCTATTGCCTTGGTGGATGATCAGCTGCCAGTAGTCTTTGTAGCGACCAGAGATAGCTATCACGAAAAAGTGATCAGCAATATGCAAGAGATTAAAGCGCGGAAAGGAAAAGTAGTGGCCGTGATTACAGAAGGGGATGAAACAGCAATTTCACTCTGCGAAAACACCATGTCGGTACCCGCTACCGATGAAATGTTGGCCCCTTTACTTACTGTAATTCCTCTACAATTATTAGCCTATTACATTGGGGTAGCCAAAGGACTGGATGTAGACAAACCTCGCAACCTAGCCAAATCAGTAACCGTAGAATAACCTGCCTCTTATCCATGAATATCATCAACAAACAACCGATCTCTTCTTTAGGATTTGACTTTATTGACAAAGCTTTTATCCCAAAAGGAAAAGACGAATATTACCTACGTAACATACAACATCGAACGTCCACGAAGTACAGAAAATTAACGGCAAAAGAAATTCAAATATTGGTTAAGAATGATAATAGTGCAGACGACTGGAATAATATAGAAATTGCCGATGAGTTCGATGCCCGACTGGTTAAGCGTTGCAGTTTTTTTGGAAAGAACCGAATCGGAAAATTGCAGCCCTACTTTCATGAGTTCAACAATCTTCGCATGCCAGTGGGTCTCTATAACAGTACTATTATCAGCTGTGATATTGGAGACAACGTGGTCATAGATCAGCTAAGTTTCATGAGTCATTATATTATAGGCAATGATGTTATGCTCGTGAATATAAAAGAACTGGCTAGTACAGATCATGCAAAATTTGGCAATGGCGTAGTGAAGCAAGGAGAAGACGAATCCGTACGCATATGGATGGAAATTTGTAATGAAAATGGTGGAAGGAAAGTACTTCCCTTTAACGGAATGCTTCCGGGGGATGCCTGGCTCTGGTCTAAATATCGTGCCGATAAAAAATTACTAGAGCGTTTAAAAACATTCACAGATGATAAATTCGATCGCAAGCGTGGCTATTACGGAAAGATCGGAGATCGCACCGTCATCAAAAACTGTGACATCATTAAAGATGCCTGGATTGGATCAGATGCCTACATTAAAGGGGCTAATAAACTAAAAAATATCACTATTCTTTCATCATCGGAGGCTCCTTCACAAATTGGAGAGGGATGTGAGTTGGTAAATGGAATTGTGGGCTATGGCTGTCGCGTTTTCTATGGGGTAAAAGCCGTTCGCTTTCTGATGGGTACTAACGCCCAACTCAAGTACGGGGCCCGATTGATCAACTCTTATTTAGGCGACAACTCCACGATTTCATGTTGTGAAGTATTGAATGCGCTTATTTTTCCTGGGCACGAGCAGCATCATAATAATTCTTTCCTCTGTGCTGCTACCCTACAAGGGCAAAGCAATATGGCAGCGGGAGCAACCATAGGCTCTAATCATAATTCCAGGGCGGCTGATGGCGAGTTAGTTGCTGGCAGAGGATTTTGGCCCGGACTCTGTGTTAGCCTGAAACATAATTCTCGCTTTTCCTCTTTCACACTATTAGCAAAAGGAGACTTCCCCGCAGAACTTAACATCCCACTCCCCTTCTCGCTAGTGAGCAATAATCTCCACAAAAATGAACTGATAGTAATGCCGGGTTATTGGTTTGAGTACAATTTTTATGCCTTGGCCCGCAATAGCGAAAAGTACGCGCTGCGTGATAAAAGAAAGGACCGCTCCATCTTGTTAGAATATGACTATTTGGCTCCCGATACCATCAATGAAATGATGGAAGGTTTACAGGTAATGAGAGAACTTATTGGAAAAGCATATGCGTTAAAAGAAAAGAAAAAATTAACACCACACCAATGTAAAATGCAGGGAGAATGGCTGCTGCATAACAACCCCAGTTACGTGGATAGCTTATCAATTTTTGTTAAGGGATGGGAAAATGATCGCCGCCCTGTGCGGGTAGTGAAGGTTCGGCAAGCTTGTGAAAATTTCTACCGACTTATTATCGCCTATGTATTCAGGTTATTGCTGCAAGAATGTACCTCACAAAAAAAGCGAAGTCTAAAAATTATATCCCTGCTACAAAAAGCCGAAGGCAAGGGAGAATCCTGGAATAATATAGGAGGACAACTAGTAAAAGCAAAATCTTTGCAACAATTATTAAATGCCATTCGCCAGCAAAAAATTAATAGCTGGGATGAAATACACGATTGGTACCGTCAACAAAGTATTCGCTACCCTCAAGATAAACTTCAACACGCCTTAGCCACTCTGATGGAATTACTTCACTGTAGTGCTAAGCAATGTACGCCAACTAAACTAGCTGCACTCAGCGAGCAAGCCTTGCAAACTGAGCGGTGGATTCACCAAAAAATTTTAGCTTCTCGAGCTAAAGATTATCAAAACCCCTTCCGAGAAATGGTGTATGACTCCAAAGTGGAAATGGAAGAAGTAATGGGAAAATTAGAAGAAAACCCTTTTATCGAGGCTAATAAACAGCGCTTGCAGGAATATTCAGTAGAACAAAAAGAATTTGTAGCGATGCTAAGAGCTGTTAAAAAAAAATAACCGCTTACTCGTAAATAGGAATTGAATACGCCGCAGCTAGCTCACGAATTTCAAAAGTTTTCTGAAGCCCAAGTTTACCTAAAATTTTCGATTGGTGTGTACCAATTGTAGACTTTTGTAAATTCATAATGTCCGCCATTTGCTGCAAGCGATATCCTTTGATGATCAAAAAACAAACCTCCTTTTCCCTATGTGTTAATCTTTCAAATGGGTTATAAATGGCCGGTTGAGAGTAGCCTAATAAGCTTTTTTGTACCACCTGATTACCCAGGTAATATTGTCCATTCAAAATAGTACGCATAGCCAAAATAAAATTTTCGACCGTATCTGATTTGTTGATATACCCCCTTGCCCCCACTTGCAATAGCCGCTTGGCAAATAAATAATCTGGAAAGCTGGTATGTACCATGATTTTTTGAGAGGGCATTTTGGCATGAACCAGTTCTACAACAGCCATCATATTTTCACCGGGCATATTAATTTCTGTAATGACCAATGAATAAAAATTCTCACT
The DNA here is from genome assembly GCA_049425065.1 of Chitinophagaceae bacterium. Classification (GTDB taxonomy): domain Bacteria; phylum Bacteroidota; class Bacteroidia; order Chitinophagales; family Chitinophagaceae; genus JJ008. The sequence continues at coordinate 2,083 of JBMSWW010000037.1, read as the reverse complement.
AAGCTTTTGCAATAGTTTGTTGGCATCTTGAAGAGTGTCACAAATGGCTGAAGGAAATTCCTGCTTAATTAAAGATTTAGCGCCAGACAAGGTGAATGCCTGACTATCCAATAAAAGAAAGCGCATGGTAAAAGCATTTGGTTTAGTAATAATATACTACTAATATATGATTGTTATTATATTAGATAATAACACTTAGTAATAATTCGACAATACCTAGTACCTAACGCTTTTTTACCGTTGCTTTATTAGCAATGCAGAGATTACTGGTCGTTCAACACCGTTATCTCCAGGGCGCACAGTTAATCGGTTACCCACCACCATAGATGTAGAGCCCCCACCGTCTAAATTAATTGCAGATGCACTTCCTAAAGACTTAAGCATCAATGCAAGATCTTGTAAATTAATTCCAGGATATCCCCCTGAACTATTGTCTCCTTCTACTGCTAATAAAAGTATTTTACCAGAGCTGGTATAGCCTATGGCACTGCGTGGCCTGGAACTGGTATTGTTAATATTAATAAGCTCCTCTCGATCCGTAATACTTAGTTCCCCGCCCGTTAACAACATGGGAGATCCTCCAATGGCTGAAACCACATTCCAAGGACTGCCTCCGGAAGGAAAGTTTTCAGAGGGTACCGGCTGTGGCGCAGCGCCCTCCTGATTGGGGCTGGGAACAGGATAAGAATACACATTATCATTAGTGGCTCCTATGGAATAAACCCATGCCGTAGTGGGTGTTCCAGTACTGGTAATCCCAAAAGCAGCACGAGTTGGGTAATAGGAGGCATTGCTACCGTTATAGGTTCTGGTTACGGATTTAATATTAGGTGCAGAAAGTGTGCCGTTATACTTAACCAGGCTGTAGGATTGATTGCCTCCAAAAAAGCCTCCATTGATGGTTACATAGACCAATCCCGTCTCTGCTGCTGCAAACTGACTCGGTGTTTTAGCAGTGGAACTAACCACGGGCTTAAAATCAAATCGTCCGGTAGTATAATCAAAGGCCACGCAATAAGCTTTTACCGAACGTCCATTAAAAATAGTATCAAACGTAAACGCTTGCATGCCTGAGGGAAAATTTAGGGAGAGGCTTGCAGAATACTTCCAACCGGCGGGTAAAGAGATAATCGGAGTAACCGGTGTGGGAGTAGGCGTTGGGGTAGGCGTGGTATTCCCTCCCCCACTCGATTTAGAGCAGGATGTAAATGCCATAAATACTCCCAGGCATGAGATCAAAAAATACTTTTTCATAGAAGCTTATTTTTTATAAAAGGATGTTGATAAACGGTTCAGGCTCTCAAAATAAAAAAACACTTCACCATGAAAACCAGAAGCCCTGTTTAGTTGAATAATTTCATTGATTAATTTTTCCGAAGCTTGATAGCCATCCCCAAGCGAAGTGAGAATACCAGGATATACTTTTTGTCGAAGAGAATCCGGCACTTGTTGCTCCAATTGCCGAAGCACTTTTCCATAGGCTTCGGCCGAATAACGATAGAGTTGGGGAATAATTAAATCCGCATATCCCTCCTGTAGCCAGCGAGGCCAATCTTGGAGATACTCCTCTTTGCTCCAAGGATAAATACTCGGTGCCCAGCTAACCATACAAGAAGGATTAATTGCCTTAACCGATTGATAAAGGTCTTTGCCAAATAAACTTAGTTTATCTGCTTTCCATTGCAACCATGCCTTTTCTTTGGGCTGTAAAGGAGGTTTAGCTCCCGCATGCTCGGAGGCATACATAGCTAACGAAAAATCCTCATAGCCTCCTTCACCAGGCATAGCCGGCAAACGATCATCGCCTTGTATACCATCCACCTGATAGTTAGTAACCACTTCCAGCACCAGAGACTTCAATAATTTTTGAGGGGATGGATGCAATGCATTCCACCAAAAGAAGCCATTTTTTTGTAACAGTTTACCCTCTTTATTTCGTCCTACCCAGCTAGGATAACGTTGCAACCAAAGGTTGTTGCTGTCTTTGTATGCATAGGAAAACCCAAATTCAAACCATGCATGAACTTTTAGCCCCAAGTCATGACCTTCTTCCATAATTTCTCGTAAAGGATCACGACCCAGA
>JBMSWW010000036.1:0-9868 GCA_049425065.1 Chitinophagaceae bacterium | reverse complement strand
TTTCATTTACAAATGATTCGCTCTGCCTTGGGGGAAACCAAAAAGATGGCCGAAGAAAGAGCTAATGCCATTATTTATTCTGTAAATAGTTTGGGAACAAGTACTGGAAATACGATTGTCAGAACTTCTCCCCAGGGGGACACCTTGACGATAGACCGCAAAAATTTTGGATTGCAAATTGTTGACTTAGGAAGCGGATATGCGATTCCTGCCAGTTCTCGTTATCGAGCACAACAGGTGGTGGTACTGATAAAAGTACCTCTAGGTAAATCGATCATTTTTGATAAGTCAATAAAAGAAAAATTAGACCAACAAGAAATACGGGTTCGTCTAAATCGAAAAGGCAGAATGAATGGAATTAGCTTCGAGTCTCAAAATTTCAGATACGATAGTGACGTTGAATATTTCATGTCGCCCAGCGGAGAGTTAAAGCGAGTGGATGGTAGGGAAACTCCTGTTGAAAGTTCTCTTCCCGAAACACCTTCGGCACCCGTGCGTCCTGATCCGGCAATGCCTGCAAGATCCGCCTATCAACGAACAATAACACCTTCTCCTTTCAACACCCTACTTTGGGGATAGAAGCGATTGTTGTTTCACGTAAATTTGTGTTCTTAAAAAACCAGCATGTCTGTAAAGAATACAGCCTTTTACGATAAACATATTGCACTGGGAGCTAAGATGGCTCCCTTTGCCGGCTATAATATGCCCATCTCTTATTCGGGCATCAATGACGAACATCAAAGTGTTCGAAAAAATGCGGGGGTGTTCGATGTGAGTCATATGGGAGAGTTTGTACTGAAAGGACCCGATGCTCTCGATCTTATTCAGCGCGTAACCAGTAACGACGCCTCCAAATTAGTCCCCGGAAAAGTACAGTATAGTTGTCTCCCCAATGCACAGGGAGGAATTATTGATGATTTACTGGTGTATTGTTTAGAAGAGAACAACGCCTATATGCTGGTCGTAAACGCTTCTAATATTGAAAAAGACTGGAACTGGCTACAACAAAATAATACAAAGGGCGTAGAGATGCATAACATCTCTGACAAAACTTGTTTACTGGCAGTACAAGGTCCCAATGCGACTAAAATTTTACAGCCACTCACCTCGATGGACTTACTGAACCTCGCGTATTATACGTTTGTAAAAGGAAGTTTTGCCGGAGTTGAAAACGTACTCATAAGTGCTACCGGATATACAGGTGCCGGAGGTGTTGAGATTTATTTTGAAGACAAAGACGGTAATGCTGAAAAAATCTGGAATGCCCTCTTTGAAATTGGAACACCACAAGGTTTAAAGCCGATTGGACTTGGAGCACGTGATACACTTCGTTTAGAAATGGGCTTTTGTCTCTATGGAAACGATATTGATGATACCACTTCTCCTTTAGAAGCAGGATTAGGTTGGATTACAAAGTTTTCAAAATTCTTTACTAACTCAGACGCGCTTGCTGTACAAAAGCAAGAAGGGGTTCAGCGAAAATTGGTGGGATTTGAAATGATTGACAAGGGCATTCCTCGTCATGGATATGAAATTAAAGATGCTGCAGGAAGCACCCTTGGAGTGGTAACATCAGGCACCCAATCTCCCAGCTTGGGAAAAGCCATCGGTATGGGCTACGTGCAAACGGCACAGGCCGGTATCGATGCCACTATTTATATCCAAGTACGCGATAAACAATTACAAGCTAAAGTTGTCAAGATTCCTTTTGCATAAGTATGCCTACTCTTCACCTTACCACCTTTATTGCTGCACCTGCTTCGGTTGTCTTCGATTTGAGTCGCCATGTGAGTATTCAAAAAGAGGCATTTGTAGACCATAAGATAGATGCAGTAGCTGGAACACGCTTTGGTACGCTTGAAAAGTGGGAGACCATCACTTGGAAGTCACATCATTTATTTAAAGACCGCTTGCAACGAATCAAGATAGTAGAAATGGTCAAGCCAGAAATGTATATTGAAGTTCAACTACAGGGAGATCTTCCTTCTTGGCGGCATGAGCATCATTTTAAAGCTATTGACAATGGAATGCTAATGATTGACCTTATGAGCTTTGAAGCCCCCTATGGTGTATTAGGGCAATGGTTTAATAAACTTTATTTTACTGCTTATATGGAGTCGCTTATTCATCGAAAAAACAATCTGATCAAGCAATATGCAGAATCTGATCGCTGGAAAAAACTGTTGATTAAATAATCCCCATATTCTACATTTTCTCTCTAAAATCTGTCAAATTTCTTCTACATTTGCAGACCCTAATTGCATGAGCCAACAACCCACTCTCTATACCTCGCTTTCTCCGGCCCTGCTTAATTTATATGATCTGAGTAATAGTGTAGTAGTAATTATCGATGTCTTTCGTGCTACTTCCACCATTGCTTCCGCACTTCATAATGGTGCTGGGGCGGTAATACCCGTAGATTCGGTTCCCAAGGCTATTGAGGTTAGTAAAAATATCGACGGAATAGCAGCTGGAGAGCGTGATGGGATGATTGCTGAAGGATTACAGCACGGAAATTCTCCACTAGAATATACGCGCGATTTTATAGCCGGTAGAAATCTGGTATTGACTACTACCAATGGAACCCGTTTGTTGCAAATGGCGTTGGATCGTAATGCCTCTACCATTATATCGGGGAGCTTTCCAAATCTTTCAGCCGTATGTGATTTTATTTTAGCCGAAAAGAAAAATGTAGTGCTAGGTTGTGCGGGCTGGAAGGATCGTTTTAATCTGGAAGACACTTTGTTTGCCGGCGCCGTGATTGCTCGGGTGCGAGAACATTTTACCATACATTGTGATAGTTCCCTGATGGCAGAAGCCATGTACAACCAGCATGCGAATAATCTATTAGCTTTTGCTCCTCAGCTTACCCACTACCATCGCTTGGTAGATCGATTTGGGTTGATCAAGGACATTGAGTTTTGCCTTACGTCGGATGCGGCCAATGTTCTTCCGTTGTATACGGATGGAAAACTCCTCGTAAAAAAATAAATCGTTCAAGATACAATTTTTTTGGCCTTAAAGAACAGGTCTTAACTTTTATTGAACTTTATTTTTTTATTGAAGGAAATACGAAACACATTCCTTTAGATTTGTAGGTTATCCTTTTAGAGGGGGCTATCCAAATAGAAACTGACGAATCCTTGGCACTACCACATTTGGTTAAATACGTTTATGCAAACGGGACAGACGAAGTAATTCGCCGTGGCAAAAAAATTCATGCTATTGGTTATGTAGAACTTGTAGACTATGATGAATTGTTTGGAACGGCCACTTTTCGCGTAAAGGACGATAGCTATAGCACCTTTTACAAAGTTCATATTCACCATTTTAAAGATCCCAAGGCTACTTCGGTTCGTTGTGGTTGTCCTTATAACTTGGGTGATATTTGTCGCCATGAAGCTGCTGCGTTGTTTCATTTGCAGGAGATGTTAGACAGAGGGCATCTCCAAGTGGAGTCTATTCGATATGATCAGCGTCATACAGTAGTGAAACTTAAAACTATCGATCTCAAAAATATTCGTCTCCTGTGCTCTCCCGAAACCTTGCTAGACGCTGAAACTTTTCTTCGTACTCAAAAAGCATCGATACTCTATGCAGAAAACGAGACGGTGAACGCAACAGTTACTTTAGGGGGTGTCGAATATGCGGTATTGATTAAAAAAAATGAGGAGAGAAGTTTTGATACCAGCTGTGAGTATGAAGATGCTAATCATCCCCTGTGTTTACCGAAGGTGATTGTTCTTCTTCAGTTGCTAAATACCTATGGAGCTACCTATTTTGATAGTATCCGTAATTGGGATAAAGAAAAAAATAAACTACTTGAAGCATATGGATATTCTTTAAATGACGATTTAACCGGAAAGTTTGAATTTGCTTATCAAGATGGCAAACCATTTTTACGCGTACTGGATCCTACAATAAAAAAAATAAATACGGTTTTATCTCCACCGGTGCGAACGGTGTTTGAGCCAGCGGTACAAGAGCGACCGACTGCCCCCGTTACGACTACTTCTTCCAAAAAGAAGGAAGCTGCACAACGCCTGGGCATCGTACTCAACTTTAATAAAAAAAATTTTCCGCAGTTTACCATAGATGCTGTTGTTGGCGAACCCAATGACAAAAATGATGGGTTTGTAAGCAAAGTAGAAAAACTGGATATCACTCGATTTGTGAATGCGGACAATTTCTCTGACGTAGACAAAGAATTCTTACAACAAGTGCGAAAGCTGCAGGACAATGAAATTAATAAATATGTAAATCGTAATTCCCCCTTCTCTGGAATCTGGGAAAATATCGTACATCATGAAGACGATGATCTTCCGGAAGAAACCAAAGATCTGATTACAGAATATTTACTACCCAAACTTCACCGTCTGTTTCGCGAAGGCGCTTTAGAAGCATTGGTGTTTCAATTACCCAGAGGAAAAGCTTTTAAAACTGCTAACCTTGAACCCATACAAGTTCAAGAAAATACAATACTGCCTCATTTTTTTATAAAAAAGAATGCTCATTATTCTATACACAGCTTAGTGAAAGTGGGAGCACAGGAATTAAAGCTAACTGATAACGAATCCGGTAGTCCACTTTTGTTTGTATATAATCATCAGTGTTTTAGTTGGCGTACTAAAGACGCTGTCATTCTCAATGAAAAATTTCTTCCCGAGGGAAGAGTGTCGGTAACGACTGCAGCCTGGAAACAGCAACTCATGGACTGGCTACTTCCACTATCCCGTTATTATTCGCTTCGATTCGATAAAACCTTGATGAAAGAAATCAACAAGGTAAGTCCAGCGCCTCGTGTGGTGCTTACCGAAAAGGGCGACTACTTGGTTTTTCATCCCAGCTTTATGTATGAGGGCATTGAAACCAAAGCGACAGACGGCGATCAAGTGTTGGTTCCTCAGGGAGATGGCATTTTGGTAGTGCATCGAAACCGAGAAAAAGAAAATGCATTCTTACAACGATTGCAAAGCCTTCACTCTGGCTTTGTGTTCAACGAAGAAGAGGGTACCTTGGCCTTAAAAGGTGCAGACGTATTGCGCAATAATTGGTTTTTTCTTTTCATCGATGCCATGAAAGAAGCGAAAACGCCCGTATTTGGATTTGAGGCGCTACGCAGTTTCCGCTTTAACACCGCAAAACCACAAACAAATATTTTCATAAGTAGTCAGACAGATTGGTTCGATGCTAAAGTGAATATTGTATTTGGTGACCAGCAGGTTACTGTGGCAGACATTAAAAAAGCCTTAGCCAACAAACAACAATTTGTACAATTGGGTGATGGGTCGCTGGGAATACTTCCAGAGGACTGGCTGAAGAAATATTCTTTGTTGTTTCGAGTGGGTGAAGGGAAAGCAGACTCCCTTAAAATTTCTCGCTACCATTTAGGTGTCGTAGATGAATTATATGCTAATCGCGATGAGTCGGAGTTAGAACTACAGCTAGAAGAAAAATATGAACAGCTCCGAACCTTTGATTCCATTCGTGAAATTGACCCGCCCAGCACCTTACGCACCATTCTTCGTCCGTATCAGATATCGGGATACCAATGGTTAAATTATCTCAAAGAAGTGAACTGGGGAGGGATCCTTGCTGATGATATGGGATTGGGTAAAACCGTTCAAGCACTTTCTTATTTGGAGTACTACCGAAAAACAGAAGGTTCTTTGCGTGCGTTGGTAGTTTGTCCCACTACCTTAATTTATAACTGGGAAAATGAGATACGAAAGTTTACGCCCAATCTACGTTATCGTATTCATCACGGAGCCTTGCGAACAAGAAAAAAAGAAGAGCTAGAAAATATAGACGTGATTATTACTACCTACGGAACCTTGCGCAGCGATATCAAAGTCCTAAGTTCGATAGCATTAGATTATGCCGTGTTGGATGAATCACAAGCCATTAAAAACCCCTCCAGTAAGGTAACTAAGGCGGCTGTATTATTACAAGCCAAACACCGTCTATGTATGAGTGGTACCCCACTTCAGAATAATACCTTCGATGTGTATGCACAGATGAACTTCTTAAACCCAGGCATGTTGGGGTCAGTGGAGTTTTTCCGACAAGAGTTTGCCATTCCCATCGATAAGTTGGGCGAACCCGACCGCAAAGAGCACCTTCGAAAATTGCTCTACCCCTTTATTTTAAGAAGAACAAAGGAGCAGGTAGCCAAGGATCTTCCAGAAAAACAGGAGATGGTCCTTTTCTGCGAGATGGAAGACGAACAAAGAAATATTTACGATGCATATCGTAATGATTATAGAAGTCAAATTCTTGGATCAATAGAGTCTCAAGGAATTCAAAAATCTCAGCTTACGATTTTGCAGGGACTTATGAAACTTCGTCAAATCTGTGACTCTCCAGCCATCTTGAATGAGGCCGAAAAATTCCCTAACCACTCTATTAAGCTGGATGAATTAGCCCGCGAGTTGAAGGAGGACATGAGTAATCATAAAGCGCTGGTCTTCTCCCAATTTTTAGGAATGCTTGGGTTGATCAGGGAGAAGTTGGTGGAGCTCGAGATTCCTTTTGTTTATTTTGATGGAAGCACGTCGGCCCCTGAAAGGGAAAAAGCCATTCAGCGCTTTCAGCAAGACGACACTATTCGGGTGTTTTTAATTTCGCTCAAAGCGGGGGGCGTGGGTTTGAATCTCACCGCCGCTGATTATGTGTACATTATGGATCCTTGGTGGAATCCAGCGGTAGAGCAGCAGGCCATAGACCGTACCCATCGTATAGGGCAAACCAAAAATATTTTTGCCTACCGCATGATTTGTAAAGATACTATTGAGGATAAAATCCTTCAGTTACAAGAAAGAAAGCGGTCCTTAGCAAAAGATATCATTGCAGACGATACCGGCTTTGTGAAAAGCCTTACTCGCGAGGATGTGGAATACCTCTTTAGCTAATCTTTTGCTCCGCTTATCCTCTGTTTACTCCATTGGCAACTCTTTTCATGCTGATCATGAGGGTTTTAACAGCTTTCCACAAGCTTACTCACCGGATTACGTCTATTTTCGCGGACCTTATTATATAATATGAGAAAATATATTTCGTTGCTTTTCTTGGCCTTAGGACTAGTAACTACTTCAATGGCCCAAAAAGCCGATGGTATTGTAAAGGGTAAGCTGGTAGACTCTACTTCAAAGCAAGCTGTTGTGGATGCTACAGTTACCGTAGTGACTTCCAAAGATTCAGCCTTAGCCAACTTCACGATATCTTCTAAGCAGGGAACCTTTGAAATCAAAAACTTGCTTCCCGGAGACTATCGATTGATTGTAACCAGCAAAGGCCTAGAGGAAATAAAGAAGAATTTCAGTCTCACCACAGAAAAAATGCTGTTCGATTTTGAGACCCTTTCGATGTCTAAAGATTATAAAATGATGGAAGGGGTGGTGATTACTACTGAATCGCCCATTCAAATCAAAAACGATACGATGCAGTTCAATGCCAGTGGATTTAAAACTGCTCCCAATGCAACCGTAGAAGACCTTTTGAAAAAAATTCCCGGCATGGATGTAGATAAAGATGGCAATGTCAAGTCGCAAGGCGAAGATGTACAAAAAGTATTAATTGATGGCAAGGAGTTTTTTGGCAATGATCCTAAATTGGCTACTAAAAACTTGACAGCGGACATGGTGGAAAGCGTACAAGTATTTGATGATATGAGCGACCAAGCAAAGTTTACCCGTATTGATGATGGTAGCAGAAGTAAAACAATTAATATTCGTTTGAAAAAAGATAAAAACAAAGGATTTTTTGGAAGGGCATTGGCGGGCTATGGAAGTAATGATCGCTACGAGGGTAATCTAAGTTTCAATAGGTTCAATGGCAACAAAAGAATCTCTGTACTATTCAATAGTAATAACATAAATAAGCAAGGTTTCTCCTTCAATGATATCGTCAGTGCCATGGGTGGTTTTGGTGCAGCCTTTGGTGGTGGTGGTGGTTTTGGTGGAGGAGGAATGTCATTTGGTGGGGCCAACATACAGATAGTAGGCGGAGGAAGAGGGGGTGGAGGTTTTGGTGGTGGCGGTGGTGGTAATACTGGCATCGTACGTTCTTTATCTACAGGTCTTAATTTTTCAAATGAATGGGCAGGTAAGGCAAAGTTTACCGGAAGTTATTTCTTTTCTGACTCAAGGCCCGTACAAGAACAAAGCACACTTCGTCAAACATTCTTTGGCACTGATTCTACTGCTATCAGAAGCCAGAATTCACGCTCAAATAATTTAAATCAAAATCATCGTTTCAACGTTCGCTTTGAATATCAGTTGGACTCACTTACTTCTATTTTATATACACCTTCACTTACGCTTCAGCATTCAGACAATAATAGTATTGACAGTAGTTATACAGGTTCTAAAACGTCACAACAAGAGTTTACCGCTATTCGCACTAATGCACAAAATAGTAATATTCGTGACGGTCTTACATTGAATAATAATATTCTATTTCGTCGTAAGTTCAAAAAAATAGGTCGCACTATCACTATTGGTGTTAATAGCTCCTATAGTAATAGTGATGCCGATGGTACCACCATCTCTAATAACTATTTCTACAAACCGGATGGCACTCTTTATCTGAGTCGCATACAGAATCAAGAATATTCGCAAATAACCCGCACTCGTAATAATACAATTAGTACTTCTTACACAGAGCCAGTAGGTTTGAACAAGTTGATTGAGGTTAACTATGCGTATATCAATAATTTCAGCCGTTCAGAAAAAGAAACTTTTGATTTCAACGCCGGGAGCAGTAAATACGATAGCCCTAATTTGTTACAAACAAATCGATTTAAAAATCTATTTGAAGCGCATCGTATAGGTGCTAATTTTCGCGTACAAGAGAAAAAATATAATTATCAAGTTGGCCTAGGTGTTCAGCGTTCCTCATTAGACAATCACAGCTATCAAGCATTGACTAATAAAGACTCGCTTACCAGTCAGTCGTATACTAATCTTTTCCCTACCGCAAACTTTAACTATACACCAAGCCGTAGTAAGAACCTAAGATTTCGTTATAATGGAAGAACTAATCAGCCCTCCGTAAATCAATTGCAGAATGTTCCGGATATGACGGATACCTTGAATATTCGTATTGGTAATCCTAATCTTGATCAGGAATTCACGCACAATTTTAATCTGGGGTATAACACCTTTAACATGGCCACCTTCCGTTTTATTGCAGCCAATGTTAGTTTGAGTACTACCAGTAACAAGATTGTGAGCAGCATTACCACCAAGGGTCCTATACAAACCACTTCTTACGCTAACGTGAATGGGTATATGCGTGGATTCTCTTTCTTCACCCTAGGTCTTCCTTTCAAGAATCCTAAATTGAAAGGTTCTAATGTAAATATTACGAATACGATGTTATTCTTGAAGGATGTGAGTTTGATCAACAAGCTGAATAACACCACTAGAACCTTTGCCGTCACACAAGGTTTGGGTATTAATTTCAATAAAAACAAAGTAGACCTTGGACTAAAAGCCAATCTGGGATACAATGTGCTTAACTATAGTATCAATAAAAACTTGAATGAAGACTATTGGACACAAACCTATAATGCAGATGTAACGGTTCGCCTTCCCAAGAATTTTATTTTGTCTACTAATTTTGACTACCTCATCAATACGGGTCGCGCAGAGGGCTTTAACCAAAAAATTCCCCTCTGGAACGCCAGTTTGAGTAAGCAGGTATTCAAGAATAAAAATGGCGAATTAAAATTCTCTGTAAATGACCTTTTGAATCAAAACGAAAGTATTACTCGTGCCGCCGGCGATAACTATTTGCTAGATACCCGTAGCATGGTACTTCGTCGTTACTTCATGGTAAGCCTGTTGTTTAATCTCAATAGAATGGG
>JBMSWW010000035.1:0-10015 GCA_049425065.1 Chitinophagaceae bacterium | reverse complement strand
GACCCCATCATGGAACCCGTTGCAAAACCACCATCTGCCAAACTCTCATAGTTCATCATACGAGTTTCGCCTTTTGCAGTTTTCAATAACAAATTGGCGGGAAGAATGGGAACAGAAGATCCTCCAGGAATACAGGCTTTCAACTTTCTTCCCTTAACAATTCCTCCACAGTATTCGTCGCTGTATATAAATTCTTCCACAGAAATAGTCATGTCTATTTCATACACGCCACGTTTGTTGATATTACCACAAGCAGAAATCAATTTAGTACCTGTTGATCTTCCTACCCCAATTTTTGCATACTCCTCTCCACCTTCGTTAATGATAGGAACCACCGCTGCAATCGTTTCCACATTGTTCACAACGGTAGGACAACCCCATAAACCTTTTACCGCAGGGAACGGAGGTTTGATACGAGGATTACCACGTTTTCCTTCGAGTGATTCCAGTAATGCTGTTTCTTCCCCACAGATATAAGCACCCGCACCACGCTGTACATAGACTTCACAGTCAAATCCAGTCCCTAAAATATTCTTACCCAACCAGCCATGCTGACGGGCCTCTTCAATAGCTTGCTCAAGGATATCAGGAATCCAAGCATATTCTCCACGGATGTAGATATATGAACAATTAGATTCCAACGCATAAGAAGCAGTAATAATCCCCTCGATTAATAAATGAGGAATAAACTCCATCAGGTAGCGATCCTTGAAAGTACCGGGCTCAGACTCATCGGCATTTACCACTAGATAGCGAGGAACCCCCTCCGGCTTTGCCAAGAAGCTCCACTTCATTCCCGTTGGGAATCCAGCGCCCCCTCTTCCGCGCAAGCCACTCTTTTTCACTTCCTCAGTTACCTGATCCGGGCTCATCGATTTGAGCGCCTTCTCCACACTGCGATAGCCTCCCTCTTTTCTATACACTTCATAAGAGCGGATATTCTCAACGTGTGCTTTTTCTAATAATAATTTTCTTCCCATAAAACCAATCCTACTGAATTATTAATCTTGTTAATTCAATGCTTTTTTAGATTCGGCTACTAGGGCATCGATTTTTTCTTTGGTCAAATGCTCTTTGTAGTGCTTGCCCAATTGAAGCATGGGCGCGTACCCACAAGCCCCCAAACATTCCACTGTTTTTAACGTGAATAATCCGTCGGCAGTGGTTTCACCAGGACGGATTCCCAGTTTCTGATGGATATAGGCAATAATCTCTTCGCTTCCATTCAACATACAAGGCCCCGTCTGACAAACTTCCAAAAGGTATTTTCCTACTGGACGTAAATTGAACATAGAATAGAAGGTAGCTACCTCATACACTTCAATGGGTTTTAATTGCAGCAACTCGGCCACATAATCCATTGTTTCCGTGCTCAGCCATCCGTCAAATTCTTCTTGGGCCAGATGAAGGATAGGAATCAATGCACTTTTCTGACGTCCGTCAGGGTAACGTGCAATGATTCGCTGCACTTCTTTTAATTTCTCGTCTGAAAAACGCAAACTCATGATGATATTTTTAAGCGTCCATTTCGCCGGCAATCAAATTCAAACTACTCATGGTGATGATGGCATCACTTAGCATAGCCCCTTGAATCAATTCTCCAAAAGCCTGATAATAGATAAAACAAGGTCTTCTAAAATGCAATCGATACGGTGAGCGACCTCCGTCACTGATCAAATAAAAACCAAGCTCCCCATTTCCTCCCTCTACGGAATGATAAACCTGCCCTACCGGAATTTCTGTTTCGCCCATAATAATCTTGAAATGATAGATCAAGGCTTCCATCTTGGTATACACATCTTTTTTCTCAGGAAGATAATAGGCCGGTGCGTCTGCATGATACACTTCCGCTTCTGCGCCTTTGAATTCCTGTACTTTTTGATACGCTTGGCGAATAATGCTGATACTTTGCCACATTTCCTGCTCTCTCACTAACCAACGGTCATAACTATCGCCAGTGGTTCCCACCGGTATCGTAAATTCAAAATCTTCGTAACTAGAATAAGGATTTTGTACGCGTACATCATAATCAACACCGGCCGCACGAAGATTAGGGCCAGTAAAGCCATAATTCATAGCCCGGTCTGCGCTGATTCCTCCTACCCCAATGGTACGATCCATAAAGATTCGGTTACGCTGAAACATGTCTTCAAACTCTTTCAGTGCTTTGGGATACTCCTCTAAAAACTTCTCCAGTTTTTGAAAAGCAATATTGTTGAAGTTGCGTTCAAATCCGCCAATACGACCCATATTGGTTGTGAGTCGGGCGCCACAAACTTCCTCGTAGATTTCATAGATCAATTCACGATACTGCATCACATAAAGGAATCCAGTATAAGCCCCCGCATCCACTCCCATGATGGAATTACAGATCAGGTGATCTGAAATACGAGCTAGCTCCATGATAATGATACGCAAATAATCCACACGCTTGGGGGTTTTCACCCCTAACAACTTCTCACAGGTCATATGCCATCCCATGTTGTTGATGGGAGAAGAACAATAATTAAGTCGATCAGTAAGGGTAGTAATTTGGGCAAGGGGTCTACGCTCAGCTAATTTTTCAAAAGCACGATGAATATAGCCGATCGTTTGCTCAGTAGATACAATTCGCTCTCCATCCAGCTCCAGAATATTCTGCATCACTCCATGCGTGGCAGGGTGCGTGGGTCCCAGATTTAGGGTGGTGGTAGTCTTTTCGATAGAGCCTTCCTGCAATTTGATATGATGTTCGCTCATAAGTTTTTTTCCAATGGAAATTTATCAGTGAAGCCAGTTAACCCCGGCCAAACATTTCGTCATCTTTGTCAATCCTTGTCTGGTCTTCCAATGGATATTCTTTTCGCAAAGGGAAATAATCCATTTCATCAACATTAAGAATACGTTTCAAATTAGGATGGCCTACAAAGTTGATACCGAAAAAATCATAGGTCTCCCTTTCCATCCAGTTAGCAGCAGCAAATAAACCAGTAGCGGTATATATGTCCGGTTGCTGAATATCGCTGAACACTTTAAATCTAATTCTGATATTCTCTTTAAAATTGTGCAAATGATACACCACCGCCAGCTCACGACCAGGTTGGTCAGGATAATGAACCCCAGTAAGATCGGTGAGAAAGCGAAACTGCAAAGCAGGTTCATCATATAAAAAACTCAACACCTTCAAGTTGATTTCTTTAGGAGCTTCAAACTCCAACATCCCGTAGGAAGTAAAGAACCCACTTGTCTGGTCGCCGAATTTTTCTTTCAGTATCTGTTCTATGATCTCATTCGTAAGAGCCATAATCAACTATTTGTATCAGCAGGTTTTTAGGACTGCTTTTAATTTATTGTATACCGTAGCTTTCCAACAAAGCCTTGTATTGCTCACTATTTCTTCTGCGCAAACTCTCTTTACCAACCAGGTCTTGAATTCTTAATACCCCATCCAAAATAGCTTCTGGCCTGGGTGGACATCCGGGCACATACACATCAACCGGTACCACCTGATCAATTCCTTGTAATACACTGTAAGTATCAAAAATTCCACCACTACTGGCACAAGCACCTACAGCTATTACCCAGCGAGGTTCGGCCATTTGCAGATATACTTGTTTTACAACAGGGCCCATTTTTTTTGCGATGGTACCCATTACCATCAACAGATCACATTGACGAGGAGAGAAGCCCACTCGTTCAGATCCGAATCGAGCTAAATCATAATGAGAGCCCATCGTTGCCATGAACTCAATACCACAACAAGAAGTGGCAAAGGGCAGCGGCCAAATAGAATTTTTCCGAGCAAGACCAATTACACTATCGAGAGAAGTAGCAAAGAAACCTTCGCCCTGATGTCCGTCGGGCATAGCCGCCATACTAATGTCTCTTTCGAGCGGCTTTGGATTTAAATTGAAGGAAACCGGACGACTCATATTGATAAATTTTATTCTTTATAATCACCAATCCAATTACCTGATCTTAGTCTTCCCACTTAAGAGCACCTTTTTTAATGATATAAACAAATCCTAGCAGGAAGAAACTAACAAATAGTAAAACGGCCCAAAATCCATCCCATCCCAAGCCTTTGAAATTAACAGCATAGGGATAGAAGAATATGACCTCTACATCAAACAACACAAACAAAATAGCTGTCAAAAAGTATTTAATCGCAATGGGTTGACGCGCGTCTCCATGCGATTCAATTCCACTGGAAAAATTCTGAAGTTTATCCGCTGTATTTCTTTTAGGGCCCAATAAATGCGTAAGCAGCATCAGAAAAGCCACTAAGCCCACCGCAATAAGAACCTGTAAAATCAAGGGCAAATATGAACCCGCATCTGCCGTGTTCATCCCCGCTTGTAACAAATACAACATAAACGCTGTTTATTGGCCGCAAAATTAAGGCGAGACGGCCACAAAACCGCATTTAAAACGGTAATGAAATCGCTGTTAAAGTTTCCCTAAACAGATTAATTGTTAGAGGAAGGAGGTTCAGCCGCATCTGGTTTGTTGGCAGTGCTTTTTTCCAGTATGGTTATATTATTCTGGATGGCAGCGTTATCAGGGTCAAGAGCCAGCATCCGGCGCAAATATTCCAAAGCTTTATCCTTATCCTTAAGGATATTGGCGTTATAGGCAGCCAGATACCCAGATACACCTATGATAGTTTTGGCATTCTTGACAGTATCTTTTTCCAAGATTTCCAGATATTTCATAGCCCAAGGGACCGCAGAGCCTTTTTCCATAGTACTGTCAACTGCCCGTTGGATATTATACTCCATCATGTATCCATAAGGTTCTTCTGGAAATAATCCCACAAACACCGTAATAATACTATCAGCTTTTTCATAGGCCTTGCCCTGATAATAAGCAAACCCTGCATCGAAATAATCGCGCTGACTGGGATTAGGTTTTAAGCTGATAGCTTGGGTACGAAGATCTCCTTCTAAAACCCTACTCAGGCTATCTCCACGCGCCTTAAAGCGATCGGCCCCCTTACGAAGCAGGTCCACTTTTAAATTAGCCAACGAATCTACTTTTACCGCTTGCAAATAGGTATTTACAATCTCCTCAGGGGATCCGCCAGTTTTATCCAAGATATCTGCACGTAGCTGATAGTCATAAAGAATCACTTGATCATCCTCACCTCCGCTCTTCGAAAAGAACAGATCGCTATACTTTTTTGAGTTAGTAAAAGCGGTGGAGGCAGCTTCTTCATTACCCTGATTTTTTAGGGTATCTGCCTGCTGATAAAAAGCATCGGCAAGCAAGCGATAGACACGGGGTTTTGTATTATTTCCGAGTGCCGCTATTACGGACTCTGCCTTCGTGATGGCGCAGTTAAAATCACTGCGTGCCCAGCATAATTGTGAATATAAAAATTCATCCTGAATATCTTTTTCAGGCTGTTTCGTTTCTATAAATTTTTGTAACTGTTGCTCGGCTGTAGCAAAATCTCTACGGTAGAAATAATAGTAGAAGAGCTCATAGTAAGCTGGTGTAAACTTAGGATCCTTTTGAACACACTCACTCAAATATTGATATACCAATTCCCAGTTTTTTTGAGAATCAAATAGTTTGGCAAGACGGTAACTAGCCAAGGCAAAATTCGAATTAACTTCTAATGCTTGCTGGTAGTTACGAAAAGCTTCTCCCCCGGCTTCACCAGGTTTAGCCTTTCTGACAACATCCCCCAATAGCACATATAACTCAGCACTTTTCTGACTTTTTTCAGGTTGTTGATTAACCCTTTCGATAATAAAATCAAGCATTTCAGATTTAACTGCTAAGGCCGCTTTAGCTATAGCAGTTAGTATTTCAACATCATCCCCTTTTCTGCCTTTAGTCATAGTTAAAGCAGACTCAAATTTCTGACGAGCATCGTTAACTTTATTTTCCAACAAATCTGCCTGGCCAGCACCTACCATAATAAGAGGGTTCGCGTTCGTCAACTTTGCCGCATCGTCAAAATAAGATCTAGCCAGTAATACTTTTTTCGAAGAATCCTTTTCAAGTTCCAACTTTGTCTGTCCTGCCCAAAATAAAACAGAAGGGTCTGACGAGTTTTTCTCTAATACCTGTTTAAAAACGGCATCCGCTAACTCATAACGCTGAGAATAAAAATGGTTTTTACCCTCGTCCAATGATTGACCTATAGCTAAAGAGGCCGTTAGACAAAAAGATAACAGTAATACAAGTCTACAGTACTTCATTATTAGTTCTATTTTGTTAGGGTTTGTAAATATAAGTAATTCACTCATTTAGCCTTACTGGCCTGATTCCCAGTCTTTTCTGAGCAGGTGCTAAATAGGCTCTACGAAAAATGATCTGCCCAATTTCGCCACTTATAAAGTGTGCAAAACCAGTGGCCAATCCTCTATGTCTTTCCTTTAAGATGTAGACCAGGTCTCTAACCAAGGGGTATCTTTTGATGTATATATTGGCTTGATAGGCCTTAACATAGGAGTCTGGCATATCTGTACTTTCCAAATGAGCCACTTTTACATTTTCCAAAAAACTCAACTGCAAAGAATCTTCCGGATTTCCGATCCAGCCAACACCCACAAAACCAATCACCTCCTTATTCTTGCCAACAAAGTCAACTACCCCTTCGCTGCTGCGGGCCGCCATAGCCAGCGGGGTGAGGGAATCCCCCTTTAATACAGAATCTACAATAAATCGGACAGTACTCGTGGCTTTGATCCCGTCAAATACTGGGATTAACTTTTTTTTATGGCGTCCGGTTAAAATTTCTTTAATCTCCTTCATAGAGAAAAGAGTGTCCGGAGAATCGGGATGAACAATTACAGAGATCCCGTCGCGTGCCACCACCATACTCCTGACATTCACTTTCAGAGAATCCGCTAACAATACTTTTTCTTCCTCGCTGGGACGACGGGTAACCAAGACCATTCGAATACTGTCCACTAATAGATCTCGTAAACAATCCGCTTCTGTTTTATACTGAACATTGATTGTTGTACCAGGATGATTAGACTCATATACCTGCACCAACTCATCAACAATAGGCTTGAAAGTTTCATCGGCACTCACGTAAATTGACCCACGATTAGGAGAATCTGGCAATCTTTTTTCTTGCTCCTCATAAGAAGTACAGCTTATTACCAACACAAGTAATCCTATCGTATAAAATTGGTTGAGTAATCGCATGAATACACAATTAATATTGACGCTGTGCTTGGTAGCCCCGGTACAGGCGCCAGATACCATAAATTAAACAGAGCACCCCGAACCATTTATCAATATCATCGGGCGGAAAGCGCTCATTAAAATCTAACTCAAATTGAGTACGAAAAATGAAAAAAAGTCCAGCCATAAAAATGACCAGTCCCATTCCATACTCGCGAATGGCGCGCATGGATGCTTTTTGTTTCTTTTTTTGTTTTTCGTAGTCCTGCAGCATGGTGGCAAATTAGCCAAATTTCAGCGTAGTAAGAATAACCAAATCGTTAACCTTGCTGACTATCTTTGCACGCATGAAAGTATTGATGGTTTGTCTGGGAAATATCTGTCGAAGTCCGCTGGCAGAAGGAATTTTAAAAGAAAAAGTCCGCCAGGCTGGATTGAACTGGGTGGTGGAAAGTGCCGGCACCAATCGTTATCATACCGGGGAAGCTCCACATCCTCTTTCGCAAAAAGTAGCCTTACACAACGGTATCGATATTAGTGCCCAGCGAGCTCGAAGTTTTATTCCGGAGGACATAAAGCAATACGACAGAATATATGCTCTTGCAGGAGACGTGTTAGAAGATATTCGCAAAATTGCGGGTGCTAATTTTGACAGCAATAAAGTAGAGCTGTTATTGAATGAACAATTCCCTACTGAAAACAGAGAAGTACCAGACCCTTATTATGGAGCCGAAGACGGCTATCATAAAGTATTTGCTATGATCGATGAAGTGTGCACTACCATTTTGGAAAAATACAGTAACTCTGTAACTCGTTAACCACATAGCTATGGCCAAACCCAGTCTTCCTTCAGGTACTCGTGATTTTTCGGCTGCTGTAGTCCGGAAGAGAAATTTTATTCTTCATACTATCCGTTCTGTTTTTGAAGTCTATGGCTTTGGCCCGTTAGAAACTCCTGCCATGGAAAACCTCGAAACCCTTATGGGGAAATATGGCGAAGAGGGAGATAAACTGATTTTTAAAATTCTCAATAACGGTCTCGACAATCCTGAAAAAGAAAAACAAGTTCGCGAAGAATGGGAAAAACTGCTAGCTGGCAAAAGCAGTAAGGCTATCACTGAAAGAGCGTTACGATACGACTTAACGATTCCTTTTGCACGTTATGTAGCCACCCATCAACAACAACTGGCCTTCCCTTTTAAAAGATACCAGATTCAACCTGTGTGGAGGGCTGATCGTCCACAAAAAGGACGTTATCGTGAATTCTATCAATGCGATGCTGATGTTGTTGGCAGTAGGTCCTTGCTCAATGAAATTGAACTAGGGTGTATTTGCCACACCGTATTTAATAAATTAGGCATACAAGGTTATTCCTTACGAGTAAATCATCGCTTATTACTCAGCGCACTTGCCACGCAATGTGGGGGCCCCGACAAACTCACTTCCATCACCATTGCAATTGACAAGCTTGACAAAATAGGATTAGAGAAAGTAAAAAAAGAATTGCAAGACAGAGCGCTTAATAATACGCAAATAGCCATCATTGAACAATATCTTTCCTTACAGGGAGATGATGAGGAAATTATAGACGGATTAGCAAAACTTCTAGGAGAAAACGAGGAGGCGAAGAAAGGAATTCATGAATTACGGTATGTGCTACATGCACTCAAACAACAAGGAGTACGCGTACAAATAGACCCCACCCTAGCGCGTGGATTGAACTATTATACCGGAATGATTTTTGAAATGAAAGCTCCTGAAGGGGTAACTATGGGGAGTATTGGCGGCGGCGGTCGTTATGATGATTTAACCGGACTGTTTGAAGTGCCGGGTATACCTGGTATTGGGATCTCCTTTGGCGTAGATAGAATTTATGATGTAATGGAAGAATTACTACTCTTCCCAGACACCACCGTCGGCGGAACGCAATTGCTATTCTTTAATTTGGGCGACCAAGAAGCGGCAACTGCTTTTGAGCTGATGCAACAATTGCGAAGCAACGGCATTGCCACAGAATTATTTCCGGAAAATTTGAAATTCGATAAGCAGTTCAAATACGCTGAGAAAAAAGGTATCCCCTATATCGTTATCATAGGAGAAAAAGAACTGGCTGACCAAGAAGCAAACATCAAAAACATCGTTACTGGAGAGCAACGAAGAATTTCTTTGGCATCAATGGTTAGCCACCAATTTGATTGGTAGTGCCCTTCGAGAATATTAAGCCAATATATTACCCCTGTAAGGATTCGTAAATAACCGCGGCCCCCTGTCCTACTCCCACGCACATAGTAGCTAATCCGAGTTTGTTTTTTCGCCTGCTTAATTCATAGAGCAAGGTGGTGGAAATACGAGCTCCACTGCATCCCAGGGGATGTCCAATAGCAATGGCTCCTCCATTCACATTCACGCGAGCAGGATCCAGTTTCAGTTCTTGTATGCAAGCCAATGACTGAGAAGCAAAGGCTTCATTCAGTTCGATCAAATCAAGATCATTGAGGGTAACACCTGCTTTTTGTAAGGCCAATTTTGTGGCAGACACAGGGCCTATTCCCATAACAGAGGGATCTACTCCTGTTACTGCCATAGATACCACGCGAGCCATTGGTGTTAAGTTATATTTCTTTACCGCTTCTTCACTTGCGAGTAATAACGCAGAAGCCCCATCATTGATGCCTGAAGAATTACCCGCCGTCACCGTGCCTTCTTTTTTAAAAGCAGGCGCGAGCGCTGCTAATTTTTCTAATGAAGTTGCGCGGGGGTGCTCATCGTCGACAATAGAAACGATACCTCCTTTTTGTGAAATTTCCACGGGTACTATTTCTTGCTCCCATTTCCCCTCTTGTTTGGCCTGGGCATATTTCTGTTGCGAGGCCAATGCAAATTGGTC
>JBMSWW010000034.1:0-10193 GCA_049425065.1 Chitinophagaceae bacterium | reverse complement strand
GAAAGGAATCAAGAGCGACTAGTCAACAGCATACCCGGTCTGAGTAAAGAACTAATAGCTTCTCATAAAGAACGCCTGCAACTGCAGCATATTCCCAAAATTTGGGAGTTTCAAACGCAGCGGCAAGAAATGATCGGGCTCGTGAAAAAAGTGGAAGAGCTGCTCAATCAAGGAACAGAACCTGGCAGAATCGGGATAATCTATCGGGAACATAAATACGGAGAGGAACTTACTCGTTATTTCCAACAACTAAATATTCCTGTATACAGCAAACGAAGCCTTGATCTGCTTCATCTGCCTTTGATCCGTAAGCTGATCTTACTACTTGAATACCTGGCATCTGAACATGATGTTCCTTGTAGTGGAGATGAAATGCTTTTTGAAATCCTACACTTTGATTGGTTTAGCCTTACTCCACTCTCCATCGCGGCGCTCTCTTTAGAAGTATCCAACAAAAGAGGTCAAGATATTTCAGCTACCCTGCGCGGTACGCTTAGTGAAAAAATGGCTAGCCCCGCCAGAGATCTTTTTACCCCTAGTGTGCCTTCTGCATTGGCCAATGCTGCCACGATTTTGGAAGAACTTATTGCAGCTGTGCCTAACTGCACCTTGCAGCAATTAGTAGAAAAAACAATTCAGCGAACAGGTCTCTTGGGTAACATTATACAAGGAGCTAACAAGCATGAAGACTTACGCATGCTAACGGCCTTTTTTGATTTTATAAAAGATGAGTCTCATAAAAGACCAGAACTATCACTAGAAGGACTAGTCAATTTGATCCAGCTGATGGTCAAAGAAAAAATCACTCTTCCCTTTGTACAAGTGAATGGCACTGATAAGGGAGTTAATCTAATGACAGCCCATGGCTCCAAGGGACTTGAGTTCCAGTATGTATTTTTAGTTGGATCCATGGCTACCCTTTGGGAAAAGAAAAGAAAACCCGGGGGAGGATATGCCTATCCGGACAACCTCATAGGAAATAGCACGGGGTCATCGAGCGAAGAAGAATTACGCCGTTTATTCTATGTAGCTCTAACACGTGCAGAAGAACAATTATTTATTTGTTATAGTAAGTTTACCAATACAGGCAAAGAGTTGGAGCCTTCTCAATTTATTGCGGAGATCATCGACAAACACTCAATTCCCATTGAACAAATCATATTGGATGAAAATGTGATGAGTGAGTTTTCAGCTCTTAATTTAGGATTGGGGGCCATACCAGAAATTGAAAAAATGGAAGAGGCCATGATTACGCCACTGCTGGAAAAGTTCGTCATGAACGTAACAGCACTCAACAACTATCTAAAATGTCCGTTAGAATTCTATTTTAAAAATCTGATTCGGATTCCGTCTCCCAAAAACGAAGCCACCGAGTTTGGATCCGCTGTGCACCATGCCTTGGAGAAATTATTCAGACGTATGCAGGATAGCGGCACTGATACATTCCCTGAAAAATCAATCTTCCTGGCCGACTTTGACTCCTATATGCATCGCCACCGGGAGAGTTTTACTAAAGAACAATTTGCGAGAAGAATGGAATATGGCGCTACTATTCTTAGTGCCTACTATGATCAATACATTGACAGCTTTAATAAAATTGTGACCACCGAGCGTAATATCCGGAATGTAGTTGTGAATGGTATTCCTCTGAAAGGAAAGCTTGATAAGTTAGAATTTGACGGCAAAATGGTGAATGTAGTAGACTATAAATCGGGAGATCCTGACAAAGCCAAGTCAAAGCTGGAAGGGCCTACGGCTAAACATCCATTGGGTGGCGACTATTGGCGACAGGCTGTCTTTTATAAAATTCTGGTAGACCACTACGAACAAAAAGGATGGACTGCCATAAGTACTGAGTTTGATTTCATAGAGCCAGATAAGCAAAAGCAATATCAACGAAAAAAACTGGTCATCAATCCGGCTGACATTGAGATTGTGGAAGAGCAAATTAGCACCGTTTGGCAGAAGATACAGGATCGTAATTTTTACACGGGCTGCGGAAAAGAAGACTGTCATTGGTGCAATTTTGTAAAGACGAACCGATTGGCCGTAAGTCTCCATGAAATTACCAGCGACGAATACACGGAAATCAGCGAGGATTAACGCACCTTTAGTAGTAAAGCCTGTAAGTTTGCAGGGTATGCAGCAAAGAATATTGGGAATTTTGGCAGCACTGTTCTTTTCATTGTCATTTTTAAGCATTGAAACAGGTTGTGCAAACATTATTCCGCCACAAGGCGGGCCCAGAGACAGTATAGCGCCCGTATTATTAAAAGTAGTGCCAGGAGATTCCAGCTTAGGATTCAATGCCAAAAAAATTGAGTTTTATTTTGATGAATACATCGAAGTGCAAGATCCCTTCACTAACGTGTTAGTATCACCGCTTCCCTCCAACAGCCCTGTGGTGGAATCAAGACTCCGTGATCTAACGGTGCGCTTGAAAGACAGCTTGCTTCCAAATACCACCTACGTGATCGATTTTGGAAATGCTATCAAAGATTTTACAGAGGGTAATATCGCCAAGAACCTTCGCTATGTTTTCTCCACCGGTAATTATATTGACTCCTTTGAAATCAAGGGACAGGTACTTTTAGCAGAATCAGGCAAAACGGACAGCACTTTAATTGCAATTCTTCATATACAAGGGGAGGACTCTGCTGTAGCAAAAACTAAACCCGTTTACTTGAGTAAGCTGGATAAGGAGGGTCGTTTTCATTTTAAAAATTTACCTGACAAAAAATTCTATCTCTACGCCTTGAAAGATGAAGGGGGATCTCGTCGCTACACCGCAGAATCACAACTATTTGCTTTTGCAGACAGCGCTATCTATACCAACAATCCTCCCGATAGTCTAAAATTATATGCCTTTGTGGCTAAGCCGCAAGAAAATGCATCCTTCGCTCCTGAAACACCCAAAGCAAAAGAAAAACCTGACACGGATAGGAGACTTAAATATCAAACCGGTCTTCAAAATAATCAACAAGACTTATTGGAGAATTTCAAGTTTATCTTTGAAAGTCCGCTTAAGCGTTTTGATACCACGGGCATCAAATTATACACCGACTCTACTTTCACTCCTGTAGACTCTATCCTTTTTGAAAAAGATAGTACCCAGAAAAGCTGGCAATTAATTACTCGTTGGAAAGAAGGACAAAGCTACCATTTGGTGCTGCAAAAAGGAGCAGCGGAAGACTCCTTGGGTAAGCAATGGCAAAAAACAGATACGCTGGATTTCACTACCAAAAGAACCACCGATTACGGACGTTTGAAGATTCGCTTACGGGGCTTAGACATGACCCGTTCTCCTGTTTTATTTTTTATGCAGGGTGACCGGATCTTCAAATCAATTGTTTTGAGTGACCCCATTATAGAAGATAATTTGTTCCCGCCGGGAGAGTATCCCATTCGTATTTTGTATGATGAAAACAAAAACGGCAAATGGGACACCGGACAGTTTTTTGGAAAGCGGAAACAACCAGAAAAAGTGCAACCCTTGGAGAAAAAAATTACAGTGAAAAGTAACTGGTCCAACGAATATGAAATAGATATCCGTTAACGCAAGTATTATCTTTGCACCATGCAACTCTCCTCGGTTCTCTTAGAAAATGCGGTGAATGCCTATGCTACTCTGCCGGGCATCGGAAAGAAGACAGCGTTGCGTTTGGTCTTACATTTACTTAAACAAGACCCCAAAGAAGTAGCTCATTTTAGCGAAGTGATTGCCACTCTTCGCAACGAAATAAAATTCTGTAAACGATGTGGCAATATTGCGGATGCTACTATTTGTTCGCTTTGTGCTAACCCTGGAAGAAAGCAACAAATGATCTGTGTGGTAGAAAGTATTCGTGATGTAATTGCTATTGAAAGTACCCAGCAATTCAATGGTGTATATCATATTTTAGGAGGGATCATTTCTCCCCTGGATGGCATAGGCCCTGATCAACTTACCATTCAACCCTTGCTCGATCGTATCCAATCTGAAAAAACAGAGGAACTGATATTTGCACTAAACCCCACTATCCAGGGGGATACTACAATCTACTATATCCAGAGGAAGCTTCAGGGTCAGCCCATTCGGATTACTACTATCGCCAGGGGGGTGGCCTTTGGCGGAGAGCTGGAATATGCCGATGAAATGACCCTGGCCCGCAGTCTGCAAAACCGTCTTCCCATTGAGAAGTACGTAAATGGTTAATAAGGGTTTCTCCATTTGGGCCATATGTTTGTTTATTGTAACTTTGCGTCCACTTACGGCGGATTTGTTTATTGTTCGGCCTTACTACGGAACTAATAAACGCAAGAAACTCTCCTTTGTTTCCCAGGTTTTAATCGGTTCCGGTCCCAGCAAAGCAATTCTGTACGGAAGTATTGTTAATCAACTTATCCGACATGAAGACGCTCCAGAAAGCCCTGCAAGAAAGAATACTCGTGATTGATGGCGCTATGGGTACCATGATCCAGCGACATAAGCTCACAGAAGCTGATTATCGCGGAGAACGATTCAAAGATTGGCCTAGTGATCTAAAAGGAAACAATGACCTTTTAAATATTACCCAGCCTGAGATTATTATTGGGATTCATAAGCAATACCTCGATGCCGGGGCTGATATTATTGAAACGAATACCATCAGCAGCACTTTTATTGCAATGGCAGACTATGAGATGCAGTCGTTGGCTAAAGAACTAAATGTGGCAGCGTCCCGATGTGCCCGCGAAGCGGTGAAACAATCTGGCAAGCAAGCCTGGGTAGCTGGCGCTATCGGTCCTCTGAATAAAACATTATCGTTGTCTCCCGATGTAAATAATCCTGGATTTCGGGCTATCACTTTTGACGAGGTAGTGAAAGCTTATTATGAACAAGTTAGCGGACTGGTAGAAGGAGGCGTTGACATTCTTCTCATTGAAACCATATTTGATACCCTAAATGCCAAAGGTGCTATCTACGCAATTAAGCAATACTTCAGTGATGTAAAAAAAGAACCCCTGCCAATAATGATCAGCGGTACGATCACCGATGCCTCAGGTAGAACCCTCAGCGGTCAAACCTTAGAAGCTTTTTATACTTCTGTGATGCACGCCAAACCACTCAGCGTAGGATTGAATTGTGCATTAGGAGCCAAAGAAATGAGATCCCATATTGAAGAGCTTTCGCAATTGGCTAGTTGCTATGTATCTGCTTATCCTAATGCAGGATTGCCCAACGCCATGGGAGAGTATGATGAAGACCCTGCTGATACCGGCCATTATCTGGAAGATTGGGCGAAAGAAGGATTTGTAAATATTGTGGGCGGATGCTGCGGCACCACCCCTGATCATATTCGTCATATTGCTGAACACGTAAAAGGAGTTACTCCAAGAAAATTACCCATTGTGGCTACTCAATTTGAAGAAGCCTGACAAAAGAACTATCATGAAAGAGCCTGTTATCATACAACCCTACTTGCGATTATCCGGACTAGAACCCCTGGTGATTCGTCCGGAAACCAATTTTGTAAATGTGGGGGAGCGCACGAACGTGACCGGATCCAAAAAGTTTGCCCGCTTAATTAGAGAGAATAATTACGAAGAAGCACTAAGCGGTGCACGCCAACAAGTAGAAAGTGGGGCGCAGGTGCTGGATGTGAATATGGATGACGCCCTTTTGGATGGGGTAAAAGCAATGACCACTTTTTTGAATCTCTTACAAAGCGAGCCGGATATTGCCAAGATCCCGATCATGATCGATAGTTCTAAATTCGAGATCATTGAAGCAGGACTTAAGTGCGTGCAAGGAAAATGTATTGTCAACTCCATCTCCCTAAAAGAAGGAGAAGAAAAGTTTTTACAGCAAGCTGAAATTTGTCAGCGCTTTGGAGCGGCCGTTATTGTGATGGCTTTTGATGAAAATGGACAAGCTGATTCCAAACAACGAAAAGTAGAAATATCCGAACGCGCCTATACACT
Organism: Chitinophagaceae bacterium; assembly: GCA_049425065.1. Classification (GTDB taxonomy): domain Bacteria; phylum Bacteroidota; class Bacteroidia; order Chitinophagales; family Chitinophagaceae; genus JJ008. The sequence goes on along the minus strand of JBMSWW010000034.1, from coordinate 4,250 downwards.
ACTGATTGAAAAGCTAAACTATGACCCACAAGATATCATTTTTGATCCGAACATTTTTGCAGTAGCCACTGGACTCGAAGAGCACAATAATTATGGAGTAGACTTCATAGAAGCTACTCGTGAAATCAAAAAGAGAATGCCACTTACGAAGGTAAGTGGCGGAGTAAGTAACCTTTCTTTCTCTTTCCGTGGTAATGACCATGTGCGCGAAGCTATGCATGCTGTCTTCTTATACCATACTATTAAAGCTGGCATGGATATGGGAATCGTAAATGCAGGCCAATTAGTAGTATACGATGAAATTGAACCCACACTTCGCAAGCTCTGCGAAGATGTAATTCTAAATAGAAATAATGATAATAATGAGGCTACGGAAAAACTGATTGCCTTTGCTGAAACTGTAAAAGCGAAAGGAAAAGTGGAAGTAAAAGATGAGGCTTGGCGTAATAATTCAGTAGAGGAAAGATTAAAGCACGCACTTATCAATGGAATTACTGAACACATTGATACCGACACGGAAGAGGCACGATTAAAATATCCTCGCCCCTTAGATGTAATTGAGGGGCCTTTAATGGCGGGCATGAATGTAGTAGGAGATTTATTTGGAGCTGGAAAAATGTTCCTGCCGCAGGTAGTAAAAAGTGCTCGCGTAATGAAAAAAAGTGTAGCCTGGTTAACCCCCTTCATTGAAGAAGAAAAGAAAAATAATCCTGCGGCCTCACAAGGCAATGTGCCTAAGGTACTTCTAGCCACTGTAAAAGGCGATGTGCATGATATCGGGAAAAACATTGTAGGCGTAGTATTGGGCTGTAATGGCTATGATATTATCGACTTAGGTGTAATGGTGCCAGCTGATAAAATTTTGGACACTGCTCAAAAAGAAAATGTAGATATTATTGGCCTTAGCGGATTGATTACGCCCTCACTCGACGAAATGGTCCATGTAGCCCATGAAATGAAAAGACGGGGTATGCAGCAGCCGTTATTGATTGGCGGAGCTACTACTTCAAGAATGCATACAGCAGTTAAAATAGCCCCTCAGTACGACTATGGTGTATTGCATGTGTTAGATGCCTCCAGAAGTGTTACCGTTGTAAGCTCTCTGTTGAACAAAGAACAAAAAAAGCAAGTCTTACAACAAACAAAAGAAGAATACGAGGCTTTACAACATCAGTTCCTGAATAAAAACAAAAAGTCACTTATCCCTTATAAAGAAGCCGTAGTTACTAAAGAGTATTTTGACTGGAAAAATTACACACCTACTCCCCCTTCTTTTACGGGCACTAAAGTCCTAAAAGGATTTGACCTGGCCACCATTGCTCGTTATATAGACTGGGGACCTTTCTTTATTGCTTGGGAAATGCCGGGTCGCTACCCAGAAGTATTATCTGATAAAGTTTTTGGACAGGAGGCGCAGCGTTTGTTTGATGATGCGAATAAACTTATTGATACCATCATTAAAGAAAACTGGTTTCAAGCTGATGGCGTCATCGGATTTTGGCCAGCCACCAGCAACAACGCCGATACGGTTACCCTGCAAACCGAGCAAGGAGAAGTGAAATTAGAATTCCTCCGTCAGCAATTAAAGAAGGCCTTTGGTCAACCCAGTTTCTCGCTGGCAGACTTTGTTTGTCCGGCTGAATTAGGCAAAGACTTTATGGGGTCTTTTGCGGTTACTATACACGGAGCTAAAAAACATATTGATCGCTTTGCCGCAGATCAGGATGAATACAACAAGATTTTGGTACAAGTGCTAGCAGATCGTTTTGTGGAAGCCTTTGCCGAATGTCTGCATCAACAAGTACGTAAGAATTATTGGGGCTACGATAAAGAGGAGAACCTGAGTAATAAAGAGTTGATTTACGAATCTTACAAAGGAATCAGACCCGCTCCAGGTTACCCAGCCTGTCCTGATCATACAGAAAAACTGAAACTATTCTCACTACTCAATGCCACAGAAGAAATCGGCATTACCCTCACCGAAAGTTTGGCTATGAATCCACCTGCTTCTGTTTGCGGTTGGTATATTGGTCATCCCGACAGCCATTACTTCGGACTTGGCAAGATCAACCAAGATCAACTGGAAGATTATGCAAAGCGAAAAGGCATGTCTTTGAAAGAGGCTGAAAAATGGTTGCGTACTGTAATTGAATAGCTAGGCTAACTAAATTAGTGCCAAGTGAGCTAACTCTTCTCTTAACGCTGCCGCTGATTGAAAATGTATCCCTCGCAACCCCATCGCTTCTCCTGCTTTTACATTGCGCAGATTGTCATCAATGAAAATAGCACGAGCCGGATCAATCTGGTATCGATCAAAAAGTAATTGGTAAAATTCCGGAAAAGGTTTTCTTATTCCTTCTTCACCACTTACCAATCGCCCGTCAAACCAATGCAAAAAATCAAAGCGGTCCAGCGCAATGGGGAAATTCTCCGCACTCCAATTGGTGAGCGCATAGAAACGGTAACGGTTTACATTGCGTAATTCTCGAAATAACTCCACCGTATCGGGTAAGTACCCTCTTAACATGGTTGTCCAAAGACCGTAATAATCACGAATGGGTTGCTCCCATCGCGGATCAGGAAATTCTGCGAGTTTCTCCTCGGTAGCTTTTTGCAGGGAATAGCCGGCGTCTTGCTGTTCATTCCAATCGCTGGTGCAGATTTGGGAAAAGAAATAATCTCTTTCCTCCAAGGAAGAAAAATAATGATCGTCGTATACATAAAGAGGACTCCAGTCTACTAATACGCCGCCCAAATCCCAAATAATAGTATCTATTACCTGACTCAAGACTTGCCATATTTTATTTTCAAGGCAATCATAGCGCCAGACATAAATAGCATGGCGGCATTCGTAAGAATGATAATCATATTATCGATCATAAATCCATACACCAGCCACATCACTTCATTGACAAAAGCAATAAGATACATGGTCATGGAGATATCTCTTGCCGAGCGGTCGCGCCAGGTTTTAATTACTTGAGGCAAGAAAGTAAATGCGGTAAGGGCTCCGGCAGCATAGCCTAGTATTTCTGCAAAATTCATTTTTTATATTTTTTGTATTGTTTAAGCTCGTTAGCATCTGCAGGCCACAAACTAATCGCGGTTCCTCCCCCAGCTGCCAGGTTTAACTGAAGTGCAGTTTGTGCATTCACTAAATATTTCTCTACTACATAGGCTTCAGGATTTTCTTTCCAGTGAGCGGTAGGAGCATCTTTGTAAATAGTAGCCACATAGGTTTTACCAGCATCAAGGAATAATAAAGACGTAGAAAATTGACGCGCCTCTTCATCGGTGATAGCTCCTACAAACCATTTTGCAGTACCCTTAGCTTTACGGGCCATAATGATATAATCACCAGGTTCTGCTTCTAAAATCTTCGTGTCATCCCAATCAGCAGCTACGTCTTTGATGAACTGAAAGGCGTCAGGTCTCGCTTCATAGTTCTCTGGTAGATCTGCGGCCATCTGCAATGGGCTGTACAAAGTGACATACAAGGCCAATTGTTTGGCTAGCGTGGTGTGTACTTGTTCTTTTTTATCGGGATTATAATAGTTCATTTTAATCTTGAAAATCCCAGGAGTATAATCCATAGGGCCTCCCATCAAACGAGTAAAGGGAAGCACTGTTTCATGCGCAGGAGGATTACCTACACTCCAAGCATTAAACTCATTGCCTCTTGCCGCTTCACAAGCCAACCAATTTGGATAGGTACGATGTAATCCTGTTGGACGTACAGGTTCGTGTGCATTTAGCATAATTCCGTATTGTGCAGTTTTTGCCGCTACTCTTTCATAGTGACGAACCATCCATTGCCCATCATGATGTTCACCGCGAGGAATAATTCTTCCTACATAGCCAGTTTTTACCGCTGGATAACCGAATTGCTTCATAAAACGATAAGCTGTATCCATCCACCGCTCATAGTTAGTTACTGAGCCAGAAGTTTCATGATGCATAATCAAGCTTACCCCTTTTGCCGCAGCGTAACGCTGAATTTCTTTCACGTCAAAATCTGGATAAGGAGTTACAAAGTCAAACACATCTTCTTTCCATTGACCGAACCAGTCTTCCCAACCGGTGTTCCATCCTTCTACCAGCACTCCAGGAAATCCATGCTTCGCAGCAAAGTCAATATATCGTTTTACATTGGCCGTATTGGCGCCATGCGGAACCTTAGAAGCTTGCTGTGATCCCACTTGTCCTCCGCTAAAATCCCAACTGGATTTGCCCACATGCATCTCCCACCA
>JBMSWW010000033.1:0-10388 GCA_049425065.1 Chitinophagaceae bacterium | reverse complement strand
GTTGAAGACAAGATTGAAAGGCTAATCGCAGAATGGAATGAACTAGTAGGCAAAGGATTTACACGAAGTGGACTACAAGCTTGTTGGCGTGCAGCACAAGAAGGAAACTGCAAAATATTATTAGTTGAATTCGGCTATACAAAACCTGGATTTTTAGTAGAGGACCCCTCTTACCTTATATTGAAACCCCCTGTGGCTAAGCACACCACTTTACCCGATGCCGTAGATGATTTATAAAAAACTGTCTTAAGCAAAGGTGGAACTGTTTTTTTCACTGCCAATGAATTATTATCGACCACTCAGCACGTAGCATTAATTACTCGCTATTAAAAATGAATATTATGAACAACAACTCAATGACCAAACTGCACGACTTACTAGACTATGATGTTCTACAAAGTCATGCTGCAGAAAATCAACTAAAGTCTTACATAAAAAAATGGATTAGCCAAGCAAGTTCACTTTCATTAAAATCGCATTTACAGGAGTATTTATCAACGACAGAATCTCATTTACTCTATTTAAAGGATTACACATTGGCAAGCTCCTTGCCCGTGCTACCAAATAGCAACCGAGTTATGAAAGCACTATTGATAGAGACGGAAGACAAACTCAAAAAATGTGCAGACAAAGAATTACAAGATGCTTGCTTACTAGCAGCAATACAAGAGATCAACCATGTTAAAATCAGTCAATATGGAACGGCAGCTTCTTTTTCAAAAGCATTAGGAAATGATAAAGCAGCCAGTCTTTTTCACATGTTTGAGATAAACGAAAAAAAGATAGACAAAAAACTAAACAAGATTGCAAGACTAGAGATTAACCCAAAAGCAATTTCTGCTTACTTGATTTGAAATGAATAAACTGATGAGTTAATCATTTATCAATTAAAATAAATATTAATATAAGTGTTTATACAGATATAATTAACCATTTCACCCCCCCGCATATACTTATTTATCTGTTTTTCAGATATTTATGAAATTTAAAATTTTTATATAATTATACTTACGTATATTTACAATATACTAAGTATATGAAAAAAAATCATAATAACCATTTCGCTGACATAGAGGGACTTGAAAGAGAGGTTTGGAAACTAAGAAATGAACAGGGAGCATTTAGCCATTTAATACACGAGGATATTCTCCAAGTAATGGTTGCAACAAAAAACTATATAACTCTTGCATCGGAAAAGCAAACATATGATGAAAATCTATGCCATAAAATTTGCGACCTAATGGATGAGTCCATTAATAAACTGAAATTAATTCATGAAAAAGTAGCATTCCGCAGTATAAAAAGTTTAGGACTAAAAGGAGCAGTTTTTGAGTTGGTTAATAAAGTTAAAAAGGATTATAACATAGATATAGATTTTGATATAGAAGAAAGTAAAATTGATTCTGTTGATGAATATACTAAACTACTGATCCATCAAATTCTAACTGAGTTAGTTAAAAACACAGCTTATCATTCAAAGTCGAAAGAAGCTAATATTAAAATAGGCAGGCAGAAATCAATTTTATGCGTAGAATACAAAGATTCTGGTTACGGATTTTACAACTCTGAAAAATTTTGGAGAAGTGGCTTAAATGGAGTCAAACACTCAATTCATACGCTTAATGGAGAAATGAAGATTGAAACCTCGCCTGGCACAGGATTTTTTTTCAAGGCATTGATTCCAATTGCGTAAAATTATCTGGATAAAAGCTAAAATCACAATTATGAAATTTCTAAGTAGCACTGACCTAAATCATTTAAGAAATGCACTCAATCATTAATATAGGTTTTACACCTTACTAACTTGTTCTCGTTCTGGGTTTGTATTCTTACAGACCGAACGCAAGCAAGCAGGGTTGGTTTTAATAGGTACGGCGATGCAGCATTTGTTGCATCGCCTCTTTTTTAGGACCCTGCTAGCGTTTGTAATTTCTTTTCGTTGATAATCGTAATATTTCCATCTGAGCCAACCTCAATTAAACGCTCAGATTTAAATTCACTTAAAGTTCGAATCAAAGATTCTTTTGCTGTGCCAGCAATATTGGCCAACACTTCCCTGTTCATATGAATTGCAAAATTGTCTTGCTGACTGGAAGCATATTTTTTCTTTACCTGCAATAACGCCTCTGCTACTTTTTGACGCAACGAGTTATAAGCAATCCCCACCAGATGACTATTTTTATGAGCGAGTGTGCTTGCTAAAATCTGATTGAACTTATAACTAAACGTAAGATTAATACGAAGCAACTGCTGAAATTCAGATCGAGGAATCAAAATCACTTCTGCAGTATCAATAGACTCGGCAGACTCTCTGTAATGTGTATTTTGGATGAGTGCAGTATAGCCTATAAAATCATTCTCCCCGCATAAATCAGTGACCAAATCTTTTCCCTCACTGCTACTCTTATAAATTCGTACTTTTCCACTCTTGATAAAGTATAAATATTTTGGGGACTGACCCTCGTTATAAATTTGCTGATTTTTTCCAAATCGATGAACACTTCGACCGTCCAATAATTCTTCCATAACCTGTCGCTCATTAATAACAGAACCCGCAGTTTGGTTATGGTTTTGCTCCAGTATCCCCTTTAGCCCCTCCACCCTCTTTAATCTGGATTCCACTACATAAAGTAGTTCCGTATCAGATATTTTTCCAGCGAGGCAATCATCTGCCCCTGCTGTCATCATTCTTCGAACTTCATCTCGATTATCTTGCTCAGAAATAAAAATAACAGGTGTCAGTAATAGTTGTGCATTCCTTCTTACCACATGCAAAAAACTAAGCCCATCCAATAGTGACAATTTAGTTTTTGATACAATAAGGTCGGGATGATCCTCTAAAACAAGCTGAAACGCAGATTTGCCATCTAACGCATGGCATACGGTATAACCTGCAATACTTAAAACATCAGGAATATTGAACTCACCTAGACTAGGCGAACCCACAACAAGAATTTTTGACATGTGTAACTATTTATAAGATATAATACTTGTATAAATATAAGTATTTTACCTTATATAATAATCAGCCTACCAATTGCTCCAATTTTTTTTCATTTAAAAGGCGGATGGTGCCGTCATGTTCCAGTTCAATGATTCGTTCCGCCTTAAACTCACCTAAAGTACGAATAGATGACTCAATAGCAGTACCGGCGATACTGGCAAATGCAGCTCGGTTCATATTTATCTCAAAATGCTCGATAGGTGAATTCCCATATTTATCTTTTAAATGCAACAGTGCAGCAGCCACTTTTTGACGCAAGGAATGATAAGCCAGCCAGAGTAACCGTTTATGAAGTCTGGAATTTCGAATTGCAATTTTCTCCATAAACTTTCGTGAGGCTAGTGTATTTTGATTAATCAAATCTTCAAAATCTTTTCTCGGAATCAGCGCAAGTTCTGTATAGTCAATGGCCTCAACTGTTTCATCATGGTTAGTGCCATTTATTATTTCAACAAAACCAAGATAATCACCAGGGCCATACAATTCAATAACTAAATCTTTTCCATCAGGATGCGTTTTGTATGACCGAGCTTTTCCACTAATTAGGTAATATAATCGAGTGGGCCTTTCCCCTTCCTTAACAATTAGTTGTTTTTTGTTATACCGATCAACATTTCGATCCTTCACCAAATAGTCATGTAATTCTCTCTCCGTTTCAGCTGCAGAAAAAAACAACTCATCCCTTTTTCTCCAAGATCCTCCAAATTCTCTTTTACGAATTCTTGTCTCTAAACAACTTAAAAGTTCTGTTCCCTCTATAGGCTTAATTATGACATCATCAGCACCCATCTCCATGGCCTTTCGTAATTCATGTTTATCACATGAACTACAAAGCACTATAAAAACCGTATGCCCAAACCAGGGCTTTGTTTGTAATAAGTGAAGTACACCATAGCCATCCAATCCACTTAATGTTAACTCGGTGATAATTATATCAGGACATTCCTGTGTAGCTAATTCTACACCACTCTTTCCATCAGCAGCCTGTATCAAATTATAATCAGCCAGTTCCAATATCTCGCTTATGCTTGCCCTGATGGATGGCTCACTGGCGATGAGTAAAATCTTTTGCTTCATGATATACAAATGACACAAATTGTGAAGCCACATTCAATGACTTGAATCATTTTAAATATGATTTAAAAAAAAGGCGCACCAAATGATGCGCCTTTTAATTTGTAACTGTTGAAATTAATTCGAAGGCAACAATACTCCACTGAATATTTTCTTTGCAGTTGTAACCCTATACATAATTGGTGCAGCTGTTACAGGAGCAACCAATTGAATCTGTCGATTTTCTTGTGCCTGTAATTCACCCACAAAAATTCGACGGAGCAGCTTTCCTTGCAAATCAAACAACTCGATAGACACTCTTGTCTTTTCAGGTGTTTTAATATTGACATTTAAAGTTGTTCCAAATGGATTTGGAAATACATTCACTTGCAATTCCTTGATAACAGAAACCTGAGCCTCTTCTTGCCCAATAGACTTTCCGGTAGCCAATGTTGGAACTGGGCATAAGTTCAGACTTTCAAAATAACCTAAGGACAAACGACATTGATCAAATGCATTATTGATCACATTTATTTGTGCAACGATATCACCTAATGATGGGACCACAGCACCGCCTGGTCCAACTTGCCCTGGTAATTTTGTTCTACCCAATAATGCATTCGCTAGATTTAACAGTTCAAATACAGTGCCTGCACTTGTAGCACGGAGATAATTCACAACACTGGGTATCATATACCAAGCACGAATTGCCATAGGATCTTCTTCACAAGTCACCAGGCTTACTTCTCCTGCATCAAAACAAGTTCGCAAACGTTGCGTATGCAAATAACCGTTTTGCAACTCAAATGAAGTCAAATCAGGTTTGATTCGAATATTAAGTGCCAATGCGATAGTTTGAGACAATAAGATATTATTAATCTTACCCCTTGAAGTTTTATAAACTGAAAACTGTGTGCTTTGAAGTGTAATATTTCCGGTATGGGTGAAGGAATACGGAGTACCACCGCCAGGTAATATTGCATTCAAGCGTGCAGAATCATTAACATTAATTGTTAGCATTCTTGCGCCGCTACCAATGATTATTGGCCCAGATGTTAATAGCTTTTTGATAATAGAAATGGCATTCCTATATAAGCTATCTTCATCACAACTAGCACCGTTAGTGCTTCCATAGTAACCCTGGGTCAAGGTACATGCATTAATACCACCGCAGTTATTGACCTGAATAGAAACCTCTCTCACCGCACTGCATCCAAAACTATCTGCATAATAATAACTTAGGACGTGTGTGCCAACACCAGCAACAGAGGGATTAAAGGAAGATCCACTTACTCCAGTACCAGACCAACTACCACCAGATGGTGTTGCAGATAGAGTAATAGGAGATTCGTCTGTGCAAAGCGGGCCGTAAGATCCAACTGATAACACAGGTAGTGGTTTCACTTCAATCTCAATTGTAGTGTCTGCTATACATCCACCTACTACGGGTAACTGATAAGTTACTGCATGTGTTCCTACTCCAGCTTCACTTGGGTCAAATGTATTCCCAGCTACGCCCGTACCTGACCAACTACCTCCCTCAGGAGTAGCGCTCAAGAAAACAGGTGATGCATCCACACAAAGTGGACCATAGCTGCCAGGATATAAAGTTGGAATTTCATTTACAACAATGGAAGTACTGTCAATATTGGTACAACCATTTGTATCTGTATACGTGTAATAAATCTTGTATGTACCTGCACCAGCAACAGAAGGATCAAAGGAAGATCCACTCACTCCAGTACCAGACCAACTACCACCAGATGGTGTTGCAGATAGAGTGATAGCAGCTCCTTCAGCGCACAGTGGACCATAGGAACCCACAGATAACACTGGCAGTGGTTTCACTTCTATCTCAATTGTAGTGTCTGCTGTGCATCCACCTACCACTGGTAACTGATAAGTTACTGTATGCGTTCCTACTCCAGCAACAGATGGATCAAACGAAGCTCCACTCACTCCAGTACCTGACCAACTACCTCCCACAGGAGTAGCGCTCAAAGAAACAGAAGACGCATCCACACAAAGTGGACCATAGCTGCCAGGATATAAAGTTGGAATTTCATTCACAACAATGGAAGTACTGTCAATATTGGTACAACCATTTGTATCTGTATACGTGTAATACACTTTGTGCGTACCTGCACCCGCAATAGAAGGATCAAAGGAAGATCCACTCACTCCAGTACCTGACCAACTACCTCCCGCAGGGGTAGCAGAAAGAGTGATAGCAGCTCCTTCAGCGCACAGTGGACCGTAGGAACCCACAGATAATTCTGGCAGTGGTTTCACTTCAATCTCAATTGTAGTGTCTGCTATACATCCACCTACTACGGGTAACTGATAAGTTACTGCATGTGTTCCTACTCCAGCTTCACTTGGGTCAAATGTATTCCCAGCTACGCCCGTACCTGACCAACTACCTCCCTCAGGAGTAGCGCTCAAGAAAACAGGTGATGCATCCACACAAAGTGGACCATAGCTGCCAGGATATAAAGTTGGAATTTCATTTACAACAATGGAAGTACTGTCAATACCCGTACATCCATTTGTATCTGTGTACGTGTAATACACTTTGTGCGTACCTGCACCCGCAATGGAAGGATCGAAAAGTCCACCAGATACGCCAACTCCTGACCAACTACCACCAGAAGGGAAACCTCCTAAACTAATTGGGATAGCCGTTTCACAACTAGGTCCATACTGACCAGCGGAAACAAGTGGCAATGGATGAACAGTAACTGGATATGAACAAACTAAATTGCTCAATAATGGATTTACGTAGCTCAACTGTAATTGAATCTCAAAATCCTGTGCACCCGCAAGAATGGTGAGCAGTGTATCTCCTCCCTCACTAATAATTGATGCCCCATTCGTAACTACCCAATTATAGTCGACTCCTGTTTGCGGAAGTGATAAAACCGGAACACTTACTTGAGAGGCTGTGCAAACAGATTGAGTAATCAAAGAAGGACAAGATTGTGATGGAAGCACAGAAATAGTAACCTGTGCTGAGTCTACGCAATTAGGAGACTCAGCCTGAGTAACTATAACTTTCAAAATGTACTCACCCGACATGGTAGCAGTGAAAACCGGATTAGAGATCGTACTACTACTCAAGCTACCCGCAGCAAATCCCCCCGGACCCATAATGGTCCACTGATAAGTTAACCCTGAACTTGTAGCAATACCATCTACTAAAACTGAAGTACTTAACTGACTCGTACTAACCGAATTTAAAGAAATGGAAGTAGGCGTAGCCTGTGCTTGTACCTCGATATTTATTTTTTTCACCTTTGTACCTGGGCTATCCACTGCATTTAAATAACAGTAGTTGTAAATCCCTCCTCTCTCCACTCGTAACCGAACTAAAAATGAATCAGAAGGAATCACTTGTTGCCATAGCGTATCAGTAGCAGAGGTCCCACTACCAGATCCTACTAATTGAGGGGTGCTGCTGGGAGAAAGATTTACTAAGCTCCAATTATAAGAAATTGTTCCATTTTGAGAAGCGTCAAGTACGGCCTTGTAATTAACTAGCGTACTAGATTCACATAATGTAGAGGGCCCAGTTATGGAACAAGTTGGAACAGGAGTGACTGCATCTGCAGCAATTTGGCAATCCATGTTTCCATTGCATATGACATCATTATTGCTTGTTTTAACAACTGTCTCAACAAACATATGATAGGGAGAACCGGGTATTGATGAGGCAGAGTTTCCCTGACCCCAGTCCAGGAGAGAAGCAATATGCCCTCCCCATGCCAACACCACATTATTAGAATTATTCGCCTTTGTAAAAACAACATCCATCGAAACAGATACCGTTGAAGGTGATATATCAAGTCCGCCCACGTATTGGACACTATTAAGAGTAGCATTCCAAATCACCATATTTCCCTTATTCCGTAAAGAAGCGCTATAACCGGAAGTTGGCAATGTAGTTTCAGGGTTTAGTCCAGGCGCCGTTTTCAATTGAGAAAAACTAGTACTGGCCGTTGAATTAAAACTACTATTTGTTGAATAAGTGGGAGAAGGTATTGCTAAATAAGAAGACCCAATACCCGTAACTGATTCAAGTGATGTTCCTACTAAAGGATCAACTAATTCTGCAGGTCTTGATTGGTGAAGCTGTAAGTTTTGAAATCCGGTGATGTAATCAAATGCAATTTTTCCATTCTTTTTCACATCAAAAGAGATACGAACTTTATACTGTTGATTCGACTCAAGTGTCGTAAACTCTATTCGATATGGCACAGAAAACCCTTCTGCAAAATGCGACTTACTTGCATTAGAGTTTCCCCTCTCAAATTGCACAGGACTTACTACCGGGAGCCCCACTCCCCCATTTTGACCTTGCTGAAATTGACAAGACTGACCAACAACCTCCAACGACCCCGCTAACAAAAAAGAGAAAACAAGAATCGGTAAGAAGCTTGCTAATAAGTTGTTGAATAAATTTTTTTTCATAGATATTTAATTAAATGATAGAATAATTTTTACAGGAGAACGCTTTCAAGGTGGACGAAGTGATTCTTTCCAGTTCGTTAAGAATACTTTCATACAGTTTATTTTGATTAATTCATTCAAAAAACCGTAATCTACCTTCTTGAGTGTGACGAAAACTATGGTTAAAAACAAGAGCCAACTGACAGCCGTTGGCCACTAACCCCTATAAGAAAAAAATAATATCGAACCTTCTGCTAACAAATGAGCTTGCATTAATTTATAAAACTTAAAATGAGGGGTGGAAGGTGGCAAATGCAATTTTTGGTTTAGTGCATATACATGAAAAAAATATTTGTGCCTCGGATTGCAAATACAAGGGCCCGTGTACGTAGAAATTTGAAAATCATTTAATCCGTTTGTTCCCCTCGTATCATTTGGGTGTATCCATTCACCAGGTGGTAGATCCCAGCAAATCCAATGAATACGCGGAGCTACAGGAGCATCTGCATCTTTCAATACAACAGCAATTGAGCGGCTATCTGCGGGAATTGCATTTATTCTAAGAAGCGGATTTACATTTAATCCCTCGCGACGATAGGCAGTAGGCAAAATACCGCCATTCACAAAGGCGTTACTCTGTATAGTCAACGTTTTACTTGGATATATTAAATTGAATAGCGTGGACATTACAACTAGCTTAATTATGGGCCTTCTGCGGGAGGTGGAATTTCTTGTGGTGGCTCATTCTCGGGCAACTCATCTGGAATAAAATCAGGATCTTCCGGCGGCAACAATGGGTCCTCCGGATCAAAAGGGAGTTCAATTTCAGGTTCAATGGGAGGCAAAGGTTCTTCAGCAGGCCCTTCAGGGATCTTTCTTTTTGGAAAATTTAAAAAGGGATAAAGCCCAAAATGCATGATGGTGTAAACTAAAGTTGAATAAAGCCCAGTACAATGACTGTGATCCGTACGGTGCTAACATCCATCAATTTGTTGAAGAAAGCTGGAATGATACATGCACACTCCCAAAACTGTGTGGATCTAATTGAATGGTTTCCCTGCTTATCCATTGCTGCATAAAATAAAATGCAGTTTTACCAGCTGAAAAACCAATTCCCCCGGTCAACTGCAATAATGAATAGTTTAAAAAATGATTGTTGAGTGGTAGCTCATTGGGAAAAGTTTCCCTAAAAGATGACTCTTCTAAAAGACGATTTCTTAAAACCTGACTGTACTGAACTGCGAATAAAAAAGAAGGAGATAGGCAGGTAGATTTATTCCTAAATAATCCAACTCTACTTGAAGACTTTTGGGATAGCAAACTGATACTTGGCGGCAATTCACCGTAGTAAATACGAAACCCACTTTGGAATCGATCAAAATAGTTACCCCCCTCCCAATTATGCAACAATTCAAGTTGCCATCTATTTATATTTATTAATGGATAAACAAGCTGAGTTTCAAATTGAATAAAATCGCTTGAGGAGTTTTGCAGGAACCAACCTTGGGGTATTTCATCTCCAATCATTCTATGAATCGTGCGCTGCCAAGTTGCAACACCGGAACGAGGCCCACTTGTACCAATCGAAAATTTATTATAAACACGAACTCCTTTTTCTGGGGCTAAAACAAGCATATGCAAGGAACGAAATAATAACCCTGCATACGGATAATCAAGTAATGCAGGATTAACTTCCTGAAGATCACTTGGCGTATAGGTCTGCTGCGTAATACTCATCCCAAAAGAGCGGAACTTTTTTTTTGTATTTTCTTTCCAAAAAACTAAACGGTGTCCGCCCGTATAATACCGATCAGTTCCTTTACCTTCAACATTAATAAAATCATTCTCAATATCAACAGAGAGAAATGTATTCATCTGCGCC
>JBMSWW010000032.1:0-10431 GCA_049425065.1 Chitinophagaceae bacterium | reverse complement strand
GATAAAAAAACAAGGACTCTTCAACAAAGTGTCGAAAAGTCCTGTCCTGTACCGGAGAGCAGACTTGAACTGCCGACCTTCGGGTTATGAATCCGATGCTCTAACCAGCTGAGCTACCCCGGCATACCACCGCTTTGCGGGATGCAAATTTAGCGGTTTTTTGGTATTTAATTGACCAACTTTTGCAATTCTGATAACAAGTCTGGATTGATCAAATATTCAAAATACCGCTTGTCGGCTTCACTCCGAATGCTCTGAATTAACTGAGCAGGGTCTTGGTGCAGCAGTCTGAATTTCTCATTGATGCTATTGATCACATCACTGCGCACTTTTTTCTGCATACCAGGATTTTTATCCTTGATGCCAAGCACATAGTTGATTTCACTGATGGTTGCAGTAGATCCTTTTACCGTTTTTTCAATCAATAATGCTAAAAGAGTCAGCTCAGTTTCATTATAGGGATGAGCCAAGGTAGATGGCCTCTCTTCCAAACTACTTAGCCTTTTTAATTTGCGTCTTGCGCGCAACCTCCATCTAACAATACCCCATAATAGCCCTAACACAAGTAGCAGTAAAAACCCCACTTTGTAAAATAAAGACCAGTCTTTTTCCCAAATGGGTGTTGATAAAGGGGTAAATTTTTTTACATCAACGAACGTAGAATCATATCGTTGATTATAATAATTATACCAATAGATCCAACCACTATTAGAATAACTAACAAACGAATTATTTAACCGTGACAAAGATTGCCCGAGGGAGGGATCTTCTAGTATAGAAATTTGATTACTTGAATAGTCAATAAAATAGACTCTGGAAGTATGACAAACTAACAACCCCAATGTAGATGAAAAGGTGATTGTGGCTTTTCTTAAAATTTTTTGGGTTTCTTTATGCGTTTTTCCTAAAAATTCCCACCTCTTATTGTTAATGTCTAGCCGATAGGCCTCAGGGACAATACTATTATCCTCCCCTTCATCTAAAATGCCATCATTAATAACCTTTTGAAAAGGAACATAAAAATATTGTTCAGTTGAATCAATCCAGGAAAATACCCCATTTACACCCATAGTAAAAGGAAATACCTCACGATTTAACGCAACGACGTCCCATTCTTTGTCTTTGTAGTTAAACTTCCTCAAAATGCCATTAGACTTCCAGAAGCCGTAACCCCCTATCTCATATAATTGACTTCCTACACTAAAAAGGTCAGATTCGATATTGTAATTATAGTTCCAGGTATTATCAATTCTTTTAAAAACATACAAGCTGTCTTTTAACCTCAAACTATCCATTTTGTAAATCTTCCCCGATCTGTAAAAATGAAAATAAATGTTGTTATCAGTCAATTTTAATAACTCGCCTCCTAGCATTTTTAGAATAGGGTTATTTGCACTTAAAATATTAGAACCGGGTAAAATAGAAATTGGGTATAGTTTACTTTCTTGCAAAATCAATCGATTAATAAAGGGATTTGGGGTGATCGTAACTACAGAATCCACCTCATCTTGGGCATAAAGAATAAACCCGTTTAAAACCAACAATATGACTGTAAAAAAGCGCAATTATTTTTTTTGATTGATAATCAATATATTAATTGGTTATTAACCTGTTTAAACAAAAAAGCTTAACTAGGTAAATATAGGAAATTACCTGTAAGTGAACCAATAATATAACCAAATTTAAAGTTGTCACTTAAAAACCCTGCAAATTCGCTCAGACCGATGAGTATTAATTTAATAGGACCCTAGATTCGTTAGCCAAAGCCTATCTCTGAAAATTCAATTACTTGGAGCCATTAAAACCAAAATTGCGATGGGAAGATTATTTATCCATAACCGCCATTTTGGTTACAATTGGCTCCATTTTTTTGCCCTGGTTCAAAGTAGACATCAATACTAGCTTCTCAGGATACCAATGGGGTGTTGATTTAGGAAATTTCACGGGTACCTACGCCACTGGAGGAATTTTTGCCTTAACAACTTCCTTTTCCGCCGGAATTATGCATTACTTCAGGGTCAGATGGGCCTTCCTTGGTGGAGTATTAAACCTCTTTTTGGGAGTGGGGTATTTAACAGGAAGGTTAGACTTTCACAATCAACTTCTAGACAGCTCTACTAATTTGGGAAAATTTGATTACACCTTGGAACCACAATATGGATTACTTCTTTTCATCTTTGCTTCCATTTTTCAAATTATCAGCCTAGTCCAATCTCAGCGTGCATATCGGGCATCTTTACAAAAGAAAACCCTTTTTTAAAAAGTCTTTCTTTGAAATTCTGCTGCACCTCATACTCTCCATGCACTAGAAATAATTCCTGCACACCACGAGGATCTTGGCAAGATAACCTCTGACACAGATCCTCATAATCTCCATGCGCACTCATCGACTGTAATACCCCTATCCTAGCATGCACTTCATGTGCTACGCCATAGATATTCACCTCACGATGACCTGCTAATAAACGCCCACCCAAGGAATGAGGTTCGCAATAGCCCGTAAACAAAATACCATTGCGACTATTTTCAATCGTATTACTGATATGGTGTTTTACTCGTCCCGCATCCGCCATGCCACTAGCAGAGATGATAATCATGGGGCCATTCATAAAATTCAGTTGCTTCGATTGTTCCACCGTTTTTATATATCGCAGTTGAGGAAAAGCAAAGGGATCCTGATCTGTTTCCATAATCCGCTGTATGGTCTTATTAAAGTAATTAGGATACCTTTTTACAATCTCAGTGGCACTCACACTTAAAGGGCTGTCTACATAACAAGGAATGGGAGGAAGGCGATTTTCTAGCTCTAATTGATTTAGCGTATATAACAATTCTTGGGTACGTCCCACACTAAAAGCTGGAATGATCAACTTGCCTTTTAACTTCAAACAAATTTTCTCTACCCACTCCAATAACATATCCGGAGTAGAACTATGCACCGGATGCAAACTGTTGCCATAAGTGGATTCCAAGATTAAATAATCTGCTTGAGGAAACTCAACCGGAGAACGAAGAATTGCATCTCTATAACGTCCCACATCCCCACTATAGGTTAGTTGTCGGGTCTTTCCATTTTCATTCACGCGAACATGTACAGCGGCACTTCCAATGATATGACCCACATCGGTAAACTGCGCCCGCACCCCTTCGCACACATCAAACCAAACTCCATACTCCACCGCACTAAACTGATCAAAGGAAGCTTTAGCATCTTCGATAGTATACAAAGGCTGTAACAAAGGTTCGCCTCGAAATGTCTTTCTTTTATTTACATATTTAATATCGTCTTCTTGTATTTGTGCGGAGTCTTCTAACAAAACCATGGCTAACTCTCTAGTAGCCGGAGTACACCAAATACGTCCCTTAAATCCTTCTTTCACCAACTTAGGAATGAGTCCTCCGTGGTCAATATGCGCATGCGTCAGTAAGAGCGCATCAACCTCTACTGGGTCAAATCCAAAATGACGATTCAGATGAATGGTATTCTTTCCCATTCCTTGAAAAAGCCCACAATCCAGCAATATTTTTTTTCCCGAATCTAAATGCAGTAAATGTTTAGAGCCGGTCACCGTGCGAGCGGCCCCATGGAAAGAGATTTTCATTCCGAGGATAATTGTTGACAGTAAGTTACCAACTAAAATTCAAAAACTCAGACAAGGACCTGTGTATGCAATAGGTCCTCAAACACTTCTCGCCTGCGAATCAGATCCATCTTTCCCTCATGAAAAAGGACTTCAGCCGGACGGTAACGAGAGTTGTATTGAGAAGCCATTTCAAAGCCGTAAGCACCCGCATTGTAAAAAGCCAGGAGATCTCCTTCGCGTATCAAAGGCAAGGGTCTATCCACAGCAAAATTATCAGTCTCACAAATATTACCCACCACCTGATAAGTGGTCAACTCACCATGGGGGTTGCTTATGTTTTCAATATGATGGTAGGCATCGTAAAACATAGGACGAATTAAATGATTGAGTCCGCTGTTGACACCTGCAAAATGAAGATCACCGAATTGCTTCAACACGGTTACGGTAGTAATAAAAAAACCCGCTTCACTCACTAAATACTTGCCAGGCTCAAACCACACTTGCAAATGACGACCGTTACTAGTGGCATAGTCGGCAAATACCTTGGTGATTTCCTGACCGAGTTCTTGGATATTCGTCCCCTCCTCGCCGGGTTGATATGGCACTTTAAATCCTCCACCCAGATCGATCACATCTAACTCGGAAAATTTAGTAGCAAGGTCTAATAGCAATCTCACACCTTGAATGAAAACACTTACTTCCTTTATCTCACTTCCGGTATGTATATGCAAGGCGCGAACATGAATATGATGACGCTGCACCAATTCGAGTAGCGTGTCTAATTGTTCCACCGGAATTCCGAATTTACTGCGCGTATGGCCAGTAGAAATTTTCAAGTTGCCGCCCGCCATAATGTTAGGGCGCAATCGTACTCCTACAGGATAGCTATGTCCATAGCGAGCGCCGAATTTTTCCAAATTAGATAAGCTGTCTATATTAATGGAGATGCCTAGCGAAACGGCTTCCTCTATTTCCGTAAAAGCGATGTTATTGGAAGTATATAAAATGTCCATAGGAGCAAAGCCAGCTTTGAGCGCCAGCTTTGCTTCATTGATAGAACTACAATCCACTGAACAACCGATAGATTGAATATGCCGAAGAATATTGATATTAGTTAACGCTTTGGCTGCGTAAAAAAAACGAGCATTCGCATTGTCAAATGCCGATTTTAATTGCTGATACTGCGCTGTAATTTTCTCTGCATGGTACACATACAATGGAGTACCAAAAGCGGCAGCAGCTTTCTTTAAATCATCGTGGGATAGTGGCGAAAACATGAAAACGAAGATAGCTAAATCAACTTTCCTCTCCTTGCTGTTCGTCGGATTGTCCATCAGACTCTTCTTCAGTATGCTCGCCTCTCACCAAGGTGGGATCAACCAATTGTTCAGCTAATACTTCTTTAATCTTTGGCAGATCGTCTGAAGAGTTGATGCCAAAATAATCCATGAAGTTGCGTGAGGTAGCGTATACAAGCGGATGACCGGGCAATTTTTCATTGCGTCCGGAAATCACAATCAATTCTTTTTCTAATAATTTCTGCACGGCATAGTCAGAGCTAACACCGCGGATCGACTCCACCTCACCTTTGGTAACCGGTTGCTTGTAGGCAATTATGGCCAGTGTTTCCAGGGAGGCGGGGGATAATCTTTTCAGGAATTTATCGCCATTAAGTTGAGCGATTGTTTTATGATAATCGGTCTTGGTCAAAAATTGCCATCCGCCGCCACTGTGTTTCACCTCGAAAGGATAAAACTCGGAAGCATACTTTTCTTTGATTCCCTCTAAGGCCGCCTCAATCTGATCCATAGGAACGCGGTCTTCTAAAAATCCGAAAGCATTGTTGACTAGATCAGTGATCTCCATCGTGGTCAGGGGTCGATCACTGGCAAAAATCAGCGCTTCGATGTGCGGGATGAGCGTAGATATATCAGGCATGGTTTATTATAGGGTCAAAATAAAAATAAGATGGCAATACAAACAGAAACTTGTTCACAACAAGAGCCTCAAATTACCCTTGAAGCGCAGCAGCACCACTTACAATTTCGGTCAGCTCAGTAGTGATAGCCGCCTGACGGGCACGGTTGTAAGAAATCTTCAAATTGCGAAGCATTTCATTGGCATTCTCACTGGCCTTGTCCATGGCAGTCATACGAGCACCATGCTCAGAGGCATTGGAGTCCAGTACGGCTTTGAACAATTGAGTATTCAGAATCTTAGGCATCAGCTCAGTCACCAGCTGTGTTTTATCGGGGTCAAAAATGAAATCAGCCTGGGAGGTTCCGGCTTGTTTCCCCACACGGGGGATGGGCAGAAAACGCTCCACTACAAAACGCTGAGTGGCGGCATTTTTAAATTGACTATATACGATTTCAATCACGTCAAACTCTTTATTCATAAACGCTTTGGTAGCGGCCACTGCGGCTTCCTGCACCTTATCAAAGCTCAAATTCAAGAAAAGGTCTTTAAAAGTATCGTCGGTCTTAAAATTAGCTTTGGACAGGTTCTCGTAGGCTTTCTTACCTATATTCCAAATGGTCAAATTCCCTTTACTTTGTTGAGTGGCATATTTTTCAGCAACGGTCGCTTTCACCGACTTCACCACGTTCGCATTAAAAGCACCCGCCAGGCCACGGTCACTGCTGATCACAATCATCAGCACTTTCTCCACCGGACGTTCTGCCGCTAGTGCCATTTCAGCGCCTGATTCGCTGCTGCTCACAATATTGCTAAGCATTTCCTGCAGCTTCTGCGCGTAAGGGCGCATCTGGACGATGGCATCCTGGGCCCTGCGTAATTTGGCCGCACTGACCATTTTCATCGCCTTAGTAATCTGCTGCGTACTTTGAACCGATTTTATCCGGTTTCTGACCTCTTTTAATTGACCTGCCATGCATGACTATTTGGGCTGCAAAGTTATGGGTTTTTTTTGGCTTATCTTTACCGGCTTATGATAGGTTACCTCTCAAAATTATTCGGTGGCAGTAAATCCGAAAAAGACGTAAAAAAGGTTCAGCCCTTGGTGGCCAAAATCAACCAGTTTTTTGCTGACTACCAACAACTCAGTCACGACCAGCTCCGGGGAAAGACCCAGGAGTTTCGAGAAAGAATAAAAAAGCACCTCTCGGCTATCGATGAAAAAATAGCGGAACGCAACAAAGCGGCTGAGGACTTACCCTTTAGTGATTTATTAGGCAAGGACGAAATATACCAAGAAGTAGATAAGCTTCGTAAAGAGCGGGACAAGGAGATTGAGGTTATTTTGGAAGAATTACTTCCGGAGGCGTTTGCGGTAGTGAAAGAAGCCGCCCGTCGTTTTAAAGAAAACACGGAGTTGGTATCCACCACTACTGAACTGGATCGCAAACTCAGTGTAAAAAGAGATTATGTGAGTATCGAAGGAGAACAATCCATCTTTAAAAATACTTGGACTGCCGCAGGGGGTATCGTTACCTGGAACATGGTGCATTACGATGCACAGCTCATTGGAGGTATCGTGTTGCATCAAGGAAAAATTTCTGAAATGGCTACCGGGGAGGGAAAGACCCTGGTCTCCACCCTACCCGCCTACCTGAATGCATTGCCTGGAGAAGGCGTGCATCTTGTAACCGTCAACGATTACCTGGCCCGTCGTGACCAAGAGTGGAATGGGACGCTGTGCGAATGGCTGGGTATTACGGTAGACTGTATCGACAAGCATCAGCCTAACAGCGAAGAGAGAAGAAAAGCTTATTTAGCCGATATTACCTATGGTACCAATAACGAATTTGGATTTGATTATCTGCGCGACAATATGGTGCATAATCCGGAAGAGATGGTACAGCGCAAACATCATTTTGCCATGGTGGATGAGGTGGACTCTGTATTGATCGATGATGCCCGTACGCCGTTGATCATTTCCGGTCCAGTTCCCAAGGGTGATGAACAGCAATATCATATTCACAAGCCTCGTATCCAACAATTAGTAGCAGAGCAAGAAAAAATTGTGCGTAATTGTTTGAACGAAGCTAAGCGTTTGATAACCTCCGGCGATGAAGATCCCAAGTCAGGAGGACTTTATTTATTCCGTGCACATCGCGGTTTACCAAAATACCAACCGGTAATCAAGTACCTCAGCGAACCTGGTATCCGAGTGATTTTACAAAAAGCAGAAAATTATTATCTGCAAGACCAACAACGCATGATGCCGGAGGTTGACAAAGAATTGTTATTTCAAATAGACGAGAAGAATAATTCGGTTGACCTCACCGATCTCGGATTGGCCGCCATTACCAAAAGCGGTGAAGATGCCGACTTCTTTGTGTTGCCTGACATTGGCGTAAAGCTAGCAGAGATTGAAAAAACAGACCTTCCCTCCGAAGAGAGATTACAACAGAAGGAAGCGATCTTAAATGACTATTCACAAAAAGCAGACCGCATTCACACGGTTCAACAATTACTGAAGGCCTACACACTTTTTGCTAAAGACGTTGAATATGTAATCATTGATGGAGCCATCAAAATTGTAGACGAACAAACCGGCCGTATCATGGAAGGACGTCGCTATAGCGATGGTCTTCACCAAGCCTTAGAAGCCAAGGAAAATGTAAAAATCGAAGCCGCTACGCAGACCTATGCTACGATTACCCTGCAGAATTATTTCCGCATGTATCATAAGCTGGCGGGCATGACGGGTACTGCAGAAACCGAAGCAGCAGAGCTCTGGAGCATTTACAAACTCGATGTGGTAAGCATCCCTACGAATTTGAAAATGATCCGTGACGACCGCGATGATCTGGTCTATAAAACCAAGCGTGAAAAATACAAGGCGGTTATTGACGAAATTGAAACCTTACGCAATGCAGGACGCCCTTGCCTCGTAGGTACTACCTCGGTGGAAGTGAGTGAATTGCTGAGCAGAATGTTGCAACAAAAGAAGATTCCACATAATGTACTGAACGCAAAACAACATGCTCGGGAAGCACAAGTGGTCACCGAGGCTGGATTAGCAGGTGCCGTAACTATTGCTACCAACATGGCAGGTCGTGGTACGGATATCAAGTTAGGACCTGGTGTAAAAGAAGCCGGTGGTCTTGCAATTATTGGCACTGAACGTCACGAAAGCCGAAGAGTGGATCGTCAGTTGCGTGGTCGTGCAGGACGCCAGGGCGACCCCGGATCCAGTCAGTTCTATGTGTCTCTAGAAGACGATCTGATGCGAATGTTCGGTAGTGAGCGTATTGCGGGCCTCATGGATAAACTGGGTTACAAAGAAGGAGACGTGATCCAGCATAGCATGATCAGCAATAGTATACAGAGGGCACAGAAGAAGGTAGAAGAAAACAACTTTGGTATTCGTAAACGTTTATTGGAATATGACGACGTCATGAATATGCAGCGTAATGCGGTATACAAAAGACGTAACCACGCCTTATTCGGAGAGCGTCTTTCCCTGGATATCGATACTGCCTTCTCTGGATTAGCAGAAGGATTGGTTAGTTCATTTAGAGAGCAGGAAGACTACGAAGGATTTAAAATGGCTTGCATCCTGAATTTTGGACTAGATACTTCTATCCAAAAAGATGAATTATTAAAGGGTGACGAATCCAAAATCATTCAACGTCTTTATACCGAAGCCACTGAACGCTATGCCCGTCACAAAGGAGAGATACAAAAACAAGCCATTCCTGTTTTCAAAAATATCCGCTTAACACAAGGCAATCATATTGAAAATGTAATTGTGCCTTTCACCGATGGACGAAAGGGGTACAACGTTCTCACAAACCTGAACAAGACCTTACAGTCAAATGGCGTGGAGTTGGGCAACTCGTTGGAGAAAACAATTACGCTGGCCGTTATTGATGAAAACTGGAAGGAGCATTTGCGCGCCATGGACGATTTAAAGCAAAGCGTGCAAACTGCTTACCTAGAACAAAAAGATCCCTTGGTCATTTACAAAGTGGAAGCCTATCAGTTGTTCCGCAATATGACTGCCGACGTCAACAAAAACATTGTGGCCTTCCTATCTCAAGCCTCTTTACCGGCACAAACAGAAGAAACCACTTTGCGTGAGGGACGTCAGCAAAAAACGGACATGAGTCGCATGCATGCCAATAAAGAAGAAGTGGATGCTGCAGGAGAAGGTTATGCCGCCAATGAAAAAGACCGTCCTGCGCCTGTAGTAGCCGGACCTAAGATTGGGCGTAATGATCCTTGTCCTTGTGGCAGTGGCAAAAAATACAAACAATGCCACGGCAGAGACCTCTAACTAAATAACTACATCCTAAAAAAGGGCTCCACCAATGTGAAGCCCTTTTTTAGGATAGCTTTTGACTACCCTCCGCGTGAATAGGGATTAAAATCCTTTGCGACTTTTAAGGTCATACTTCTGCTCAAAGCGATCATTGAGTAATTTATGCTTATCCATCAAGTCGATCTTTCTTCCTTGAATATAAGCGGAAGTAACATTACTACTCTTCATGTCTAATAAGTCGCCACTACTCACAACAATATTGGCATCTTTTCCTACCTCGATGCTTCCTGTTTTATCAGCCACTCCCATTATGCGGGCAGCATTCAACGTGATCGCAGAAAGTGCCTCCTCCTTGCTAAGTCCATAGGGAGCAGCAGTACCTGCATTAAAAGCCAGGTTACGACCTCGGGTTTGAGAATCATCATCAGAGATAGAGAATAAAACACCAGCCTTTTTTAATTGCGCGGCGGTTTTATAAGGCTGATCTACATCATCATCAACTGTGGTGGGCAAACTATGAGGCTGTTGTAAAATCACGGCAACATTATGCTGCTTCAAAAGGTCTGCCACCTGATAGCTTTCGCTGCCCCCTACTATCACCATGTCAAAATTGAA
>JBMSWW010000031.1:0-10443 GCA_049425065.1 Chitinophagaceae bacterium | reverse complement strand
CGTAACCTTGGAACATTTTCAGGAAAGTGGCTTTGGGACTTCTCCTGTTTGGTGGGCTTTTGTAGCAGAGAATGAGAGCGGGATTCATGGCTTTGCTCTATATTATATTCGCTACTCCACCTGGAAAGGACAAACGCTCTATCTCGAAGATCTGATTGTAACAGAAGCCTTACGTGGGAAAGGAATTGGTAGTCTTCTCTTTGAAAAAATTCTTCAAGAAGCTAAAGAGAAAGATTATATCAGAGTAAGCTGGCAGGTGCTAGACTGGAATGAACCCGCTATTAAGTTTTACAAAAAATATAATGCCTCGCTGGATTCCGAATGGATAAATGGTGCCATTGAAATCAAGACACCCCGCTAACCGTCATTTCTTTATTGATTTTTTGAACGAGTCCTTGCAATACTTTTCCTGGACCCACTTCTGTAAATATTGTAGCTCCATCCTTAATCATTGCTTGTATGCTCTGCGTCCATTTTACTGGGCCTGTAAGCTGATTAATCAAATGTTGTTTGATTTCTTCAGGATCAATTACCGCTTTAGCTACTATATTTTGGTATACTGGGCAAGTAGGTTTATAAAAACTAGCTTTTTGAATGGCGGCTTTCAAACTGTCTTCAGCGAACTTCATTAAAGGAGAATGAAATGCACCACCCACTGGAAGAACCAAGGTTCTCTTTGCACCGGCTTCTTTCAAAGCAGCACAAGCCAGTTCAATTCCTTTTACAGATCCACTGATCACTAATTGACCAGGACAATTGTAATTAGCAGGCACCACTACCTCATCGATTGACGCACAAATAGTAGCTACTTTTTCATCCTCTAATCCTAAGATAGCTGCCATAGTTCCCGGCTCTTTCTCACAAGCACTTTGCATAGCCGAAGCGCGGGCAGCTACCAGGCTCAATCCATCTTCAAAACTTAAAGCTCCTGCTGCCACCAGTGCGGAAAATTCACCCAAAGAGTGTCCAGCTACCATATCGGGCTTTGCATTCTCAATACTTTTAAAGGCTATAACAGAATGTAGAAAGATAGCAGGCTGAGTAACATCTGTTTTGCGAAGATCCTCCTCTGTTCCATTGAACATGATGTCAGAAATACGAAAACCAAGTTGTTCATTGGCCTGTTCAAAAATCTTTTTAGCAAAGGCGCTATTTTCAAAATGGTCTTTCCCCATACCTGGAAACTGAGAACCTTGTCCCGGAAATAAATAAGCATGCTTCATAGAAAATTGTCAGTCGATTAGTTAAGTTTTGCACCGATTAAACGCAGAAATTCACTGCGGGTAGCATTGTCTTCAAAAGCGCCATCAAAGGCAGAGGTAGTAGTTACTGAGTTTTGTTTTTGCACGCCACGCATCATCATGCACAAATGTTGAGCTTCCACCACTACGGCAACACCTAATGGATTTAACGATTCTTTAATTGCATCCTTGATTTGAACGGTTAATCGTTCTTGCACCTGCAAGCGACGGGAAAATACATCAACAACACGGGCTACTTTACTAAGCCCAGTGATCCATCCATTGGGAATATAAGCTACGTGTGCTTTACCAAAAAAAGGAAGCATATGATGCTCACACATACTGTACAACTCAATATCCTTCACCACAATCATTTCACTCACTTCTTCATTAAACTTGGCAGAATTTAGGATGGCAGCTGCATTCTGCTGATAGCCATGCGTTAAATACTGCATAGCTTTTGCCACCCGCTCAGGTGTTTTCAAAAGACCCTCGCGGTCAGGATCTTCTCCCAAAAGTGCAATCGCTTCTTTGTAACTTTGAATAAGTCCCTGAGTAGTATGTTCGTCGTACTGTTCTACTTTTTTGTAAGCCATGCTTGGTATTTTTATGCGGGATAATCTACAAAGTTTCTAGGAGTTTCATAGAGACGAACTTGTAACTCCAGTGAAGAATCAATATGAGGTCTTAATAAGTTATAGATGACAATAGCAATATTTTCTGCAGTTGGATTTAATGCTTTGAATTCAGGCACATCTTCATTGAGATTACGATGATCAAAGCGTTCTACAATTTCTCTACGAACTAAATCACTGATCACTTTAGTATCCACCACGTAGCCGGTTTGCGGATCGGGCACCCCGGTAATTTTCACAATGAGGTCATAATTATGGCCATGAAAATTGGGGAAAGCACATTTCCCGAAAACACGATCATTCTCTGCATCCGTCCATGAAGGGTTAAACAGCCGATGAGCAGCATTGAAATGCTCTTTTCGAAAGATCGCTACCTTATTCGCCATAGTATTCAACATAAATTTTTGCCGTTTCCACCAGCTTTAGGCTATGCAGTTTCACATGCCCCGGAAGGCCTGGTTCTAACTCCTTCCAAATTCCTACAATCAAATTTTCAATGGAGCAGAGCTTGTCTTTCATAAAGTCTACATCCATGTTCAGATTTCGATGATCCAGTTTTTCAATCACTCGGTCTTTAATTATAGTGGCTAATTTCTTAGCATCCACAATAAAACCAGTTTCAGGATCAGCTTGTCCTTTGATCGTTACGTGCAATTCGAAATTGTGACCATGCCAGTTTTTATTGGCACATTTCCCAAAAAATTCTTCGTTCTTTTCAGGTGTCCAATTCGGATTGTAGAGGCGGTGGGCAGCATTAAAATGCTCTATTCTAGTTAAGTAAACCATGCTTTACTTTTTACTTCCTCACAGCATAGGGCGGAGAAAGTATGAAGGGCAAAGTTAGCCTTATTCAGCTAATTTTACATTTATGAATTGCCTCGTTATTGCCGCTACTGTATTTGAGATTAAACCCCTATTGGAATGGCTTCAGAAAGAGGAGAATCCTAACCCAGCCCTTCAAATTGATGTGCTGATTACGGGGATTGGTCTTACCGCTACCACCTACGCACTTCAGAAACAATTAAGCTTTAAGAAGCCCCATTTGGTCATCCAGGCAGGAGTGGGCGGTTGTTTCCTCAAAGAAGCTCCGCTGGGCAAAGTATTTCTTATTCAAAAAGAGACCATTGCTGATCAAAGTGTGATAGAACTAGATAAATTAAAAACACTTTTTGACCTTGCCTTGGTACCCGCCGATCAATACCCCTACAAGAATCGTTGGCTGATCAACGGAAATCCTTTGCTTAAGAAAATAAGACTACCCAAAGTAAAAGGCATTTCTGTAAATGAAATTACTACAGACTTACGAAAAGTAAAATTGTATCAAAAGCAGTTTGCGCCGGTAATAGAGTCTATGGAAGGAGCCGCACTTCACTACGTTTGTCTGCAAGAGAACATACCGTTTTTACAGTTAAGAAGTACTAGTAACTATATAGCCGAACGCAATAAAAAAAACTGGAACATGCAGCAGTCCATTGTCAATTTAAATAAAGAGTTATTGAAAATTCTACAATCCTTATGAAACTGAAGATAGGATTCTCGCCCTGCCCCAATGACACTTTTATATTTGACGCACTGGTCAATGGTAAAATAGATACTGGCTCTCTTGAATTTGAACCGTTATTGGAGGATGTGGAAACTTTGAATCAATGGGCCTTAGAAGGAAAACTAGATATCACAAAGCTTAGTTTCCCCGCATTTTTTCAGTCCCTAGAGAATTATTGTTTACTCGAAGCCGGCAGTGCTTTAGGTAAAGGCGTAGGGCCTTTGCTAGTGGCGGCTCAGCCAATTAATGTAGATTCCGCGCTGATTGACGAGTCAACCATCACACTTCCCGGACAACATACCACAGCCCATTTATTATTTTCATTCGCGTTTCCCAATGCCAACAAAAAGCGATTTCAATTATTCTCTGCCATTGAAGATGAGGTATTAAATGGTAATAGTACACTGGGCGTTATTATTCATGAAAACAGATTTACCTATGCTGCCAAAGGACTGCACAAAGTGATGGACCTCGGAGAGCATTGGGAAACTAAAATGAAGGTGCCTGTACCCTTGGGAGGAATTGCCATCAAAAGAAATATTCCACAAGCCATAACGCTAGAGATAAACCAGTTGATTGCAAAAAGTCTTCAATATGCTTGGGATTATCATGAGATAAGCCCTTTTGTAAAACAACATGCACAAGCTATGGAGCCAAGGGTTATGCAACAGCATATTAATCTTTACGTGAATCAATATAGTTTGCAATTAGGCCCCGAAGGACATAAAGCCATAGAAACCTTACATGAGGTCTTTGCAAATACGCAACCATCCCTCCATAAATCAGGCAAGGGGCTGAATCTTTTTTTACCGCTGGATGGGTAGCGTTTAAGTCTAGCGCTATATGACTAGCGCTGTAGGAGACCCTATTTTTTCAAGACAGAGCCATAGGCTTGCAAACAACGTGCACGTGCCAACTCATGTTCTACGATGGGGTGAGGATAAGTAAGTTCTTGAAACTCGGGCACCCATTTTTTAATGTATAATAAATCCGGGTCAAATTTCTTAGTTTGTAAATAAGGATTGAATACTCGGAAATAGGGTGCCGCATCACAGCCGGAGCCAGCTGCCCACTGCCATCCTCCATTGTTCGCCGCCAAATCGAAATCTAATAACTTTTTCGCAAAATAAGCTTCGCCCCATCTCCAGTCAATCAATAAATGCTTAGTAAGGAATGAAGCTACAATCATACGCACTCGATTGTGCATATAGCCGGTGGCATTTAACTCTCGCATACCTGCATCCACAATAGGATATCCGGTTTGTCCGTTACACCAAGCCTCAAACTCTTTTTGATTATTGCGCCAGGGAATGGCATCATAGGCAGGTTTAAAGGACTGGCTGACTACCTGCGGAAAATGCCATAGAATCATTTGATAAAAATCGCGCCAGATCAACTCATTCAGAAAAGTTTCACTCAGTCCTTGTGCCTGCTTAGCTAATGCACGAATGCTAATAGTGCCAAATCGTAAGTGAACCCCCAAACGAGAAGTACCCGCCACCGAAGGAATATCACGTTGTTCTTTATAGTTTTTTAAAAGTTCTTGGGGACAACTTGACGCAGGAAAAGATTCTGCACTAGCTTCAAATCCTAACTCCTTTAAGGAAGGAACCGGCTTTACCGATTGCTTCAGTAGTTTATCGAGTAATCTCTCTGAGGGAAAAGCCTTTATATGCGAAGGCTGTAAAGTGGCTTTCCATCGACGAGAATAGGGAGTAAAAACGGTGTAAGGCTTGCCATCGTCTTTAACCACTTCATTTTTCTCCAATACCACATGGTCTTTAAAAGAATGAAATGAAATTTCTTTTTGCGCGAGTAGTTGTTGAATCTGTTGATCACGATCTCTTGCATAGGGCTCGTAGTCATGATTGGTATACACTGCAGTAACTGAGTACTCCTTTAACAGCTCTTGAAAAATTGCTTCCGGAGTTCCCTTACGTACATCCAGCGTAGTGCCTAATTTTTTTAATTGCGATTGCATACGTTGCAACGCCTGATGGATAAACTCTACTCGTCGATCTTTTGGAGCTTCGAGTTCATCTAGAATTTGAGTATCAAAAATAAAAATCGGAACTACTGGCTGTGGACCTTGCAATACTTGATATAAGCCTGCATTATCCTCCAAACGAAGATCGCGGCGAAACCAAAAAAGCGATACAGGCTTATTCATTACTTGCTAATTATAAATTTTTTTTTAAAAAGCGATTAAACAAGTCTCTAGAGAGAGTATTAGTATATACTTTATTATCCAGATTGCCTACCCAACGTAATCCTCGAATGGCGTTGGTAAGAAATACCTCATCTGCTTCATAGAGCATAGCAACATCGATAGCTGTTTCCTTCACTAATATCCCTTCTTTTTGCATGGCTTGTATCAAATAAGTCCGCATCACACCGGCTACACAGCCCTGGTCCAGGGACGGCGTTAAAATCTCTCTCTTCCTTACAATAAAAAGATTCGCAATGGTGGTGTCAGCCACCGTGCTTTGTGTGTTCAACACAATGGCATCATTCCAACGCTGGCGTTTTGCAAATTGAGCGGCAAGGCTGTATATCAAAAATGAGGCCGTTTTTAGATTGGATAAAAAATCAATTGTCTTTTTTAATTCAGGATATACTCCCAGTACCAGCCCATTTTCATTCCATTCTACTGCATCCTGCAAAGGCCAGCATTCGATCAGATAGCCAGCCTTATGATCATTATCAAATAATCCCCCTTCTCCTCTGTATACGGATAATCGTACACGCGCCAGTTGGAGACAGTTGTTTTTGTGCAGCAACTCCTTGATTTTACTCGCTAATAGCTCGACACTAAAAAAAGCTGACTTTTTTACCCCCAGGAGATCCATTCCCTCCATAAGGCGATTCATGTGCAGCTCAAAAAGTAGGGGTTGCCCTTTTTCGCAACGGATCGTTTCAAATAATCCATCCCCATAACGATAGCTGCTATTGGAGGCAGAAAGCAACCTGTCTTTGTGAGAAAAAAAACTACCGTTTAAACAAACTAACATGGGTACAAAGTACTAAAAACGATACAAGATTGTTGTAAATCAACAAAATCAACTAGTAATAATTCGAATCTGGTCTAAAAATTACTATGATTTTCTGCTAAAAAACATAAGTAAACTAATGGAGTAAGACTGAGCTTAAAATAGTTTTAACCAATGACAAACGGAATGTCCCAATTCGAGGCACCAGTAATGCCGCCAACGCAACTGGAAGAGGAAGAATCTCTTCGCTTTATTTCGAATGAAATACATGACAACATTTGTCATACGCTACTCTTGGCGATCATTCAATTACAACGAGCCAATGAGAGTGAATTTCAACCCGCCATCCGAGACTCCATCCATCTATTAAAGAAGACACTTGTAGAATTAAGTAATCTTTCAAAAACATTAAACGGTGAATCGATACAAGCGTTAGGACTTAAGTCTGCTATACAAAACCAAATCGATCATATTAATAATACAAAAACCATCAAGGCCTTCCTCACCATTACGGGCTCGGATACTCATCTAAATGGAGACCTAGAGCTTTCCCTTTTCAGAATCATCCAAGAAGCGATCAGTAATGTTATAAAACATGCTGGAGCTACCAAACTTCGTTTATTGCTGTCATTCCAAGAGAAGCATTTATTGCTGCGCATTCAAGACAATGGAAAAGGATTTGACCCCGTCCAAGTAAAGGCAGCCTGTGCAGGGCTGAAGAACATGCAATACAGAATCCGGCAAATAAGGGGTTCTATGGAGGTAAAAAGTAACCCCAAAAAAGGAACGACGCTTGAATTTATTATCCCCCAACAAAAACCAACACTATGATAAAACTTGCCATTGTTGACGATCACGTACTGCTACGCCATGCGCTAGCCACCAACATTAATGAATTTGAAAACATCAAAGTTGTTCACCAATTCAGTAGTGGAAAAGAATTAGTGGATTCTTTAAAAACGATTAGCCCTCCCGACATTATTATTTTAGACCTCAACATGAAAGAAATGAGCGGGATTGAAACTGCGAAATGGCTGAAAGAAAACAACCCTTCCATCAAAGTGTTGGTACTTACCATGTACGACTCCGAACTAACCCTTATTCAATTGCTGCAAGTAGGCGTAAGAGGGATACTGCACAAATCAGCAGGCCCTGCAGATCTTCAGCAAGCTATCATGAATATTGTATCAGAGGGTCAGTATTATTCCAATCACACTACCAGCAAATTGATTAATCTTGTTAAAAGTAAAACAGGAGGTTCAAAAGCCTTAGAGAAGGTAATGCTAAATGAAACTGAGATTAAATTTTTAAAGCTGGCTTGTTCCGACATGACCTATAAAGAAGTGGCCATGCGAATGAAATTGAATCCCCGAGCAGTGGACGCCTTGCGCGATCAGCTTTTCGTAAAACTAGATGTAAAAAGCAGAGTGGGAATGGCCATTGTGGCGCTTCGACATGGAATAGTAGACTTTTAAAAACTAATTTCCGAAATCTCTCCTTCCACCAATAGCCGCCCTGCAGTTTTAGCTTTTATTTCTTCGACTGTAACACCTGGGGCCCTTTCTAATAAGCGGAAACCATTGGGGGTAATATCGAGCACAGCTAGATCGGTGACTATCTTTTTTACGCAGCGTACTCCGGTTAAAGGCTAGGTACAGGAAGGCAGCAGCTTAGACTCTCCTTTGGGATTGGTATGCATCATTGCCACAATAATGTTTCTTGCACTAGCCACCAGATCCATGGCGCCGCCCATTCCTTTGACCATTTTACCGGGGATTTTCCAGTTGGCAATATCGCCCGTATCACTTACTTCCATAGCCCCCAATACAGTGAGGTCTACCTTGCCGGCTCTGATCATTCCAAAACTCAAGGCAGAATCAAAAAATGAAGATCCGTTGACAGTAGTAATGGTTTGTTTACCGGCATTGATCAAATCCGGATCCTCTTGCCCCTCTTCCGGAAAAGGGCCCATTCCTAATAGGCCATTTTCACTTTGCAAAACCACACTCATGCCTTGCGGAATATAATTAGCCACCAGGGTAGGAATGCCAATCCCGAGATTGACATAGTAGCCATCTTTCAATTCTTTCGAAATGCGCATTGCAATTTGCTCCTTATTCAGTGCCATGTCAGGATTTTTTTGAGGATTGTACGGTTCTTTGTTCAATTCGCTTTTCGTAATTGCTGCCTTGGAAAATACGATGCACATAAATGCCCGGTGTGTGAATTTGATCAGGATCTAATTCACCGGCTGGCACCAGTTCTTCTACCTCAGCAATTGTGATCTTACCCGCCATAGCCATCAGAGGGTTGAAATTTCGGGCTGTTTCTCGAAACACTAAATTCCCCATCATGTCGCCCTTCCATGCCTTAACGATGGCGAAATCGGCCTCAAATGCCATTTCCAACAAATAGTCCTTGCCTCTAAAGTTTCGCACCTCCTTTCCTTCGGCAACTTCAGTCCCCACCCCTGCTGGAGTATAGATGGCAGGCAGTCCATATCCCGCCGCCATACAACGAGTGGCCAGTGTTCCTTGCGGAATCAACTCTACCAGTAACTCTCCACTTAACAATTGTCTTTCAAATTCAGCATTCTCTCCCACATAAGATGAAATCATTTTACGCACCTGTCGTTGCTGTAGCAGCAAACCAATTCCAAAATCATCCACCCCTGCATTATTGGATATACAGGTAAGATCTTTCACTTTTTTACGGACCAATGCCGCTATACAATTTTCAGGTATACCACAAAGTCCAAAACCACCCAACATAAGCGTAGCACCATCGGTAATATCATGACAGGCGGCATCAGCACCATCAACTATCTTGTTCATAGGCAATCGAATTAGACTTTAAAATTAGGAAACTTATTTCACCGACTTTATTTCGGGCTTAGGCTTTACTACCGGGATAAGACTTTTTCTAGAAAGTGAATCCATCATAGTAGCCAAAATAGCAGGGTGATCTTTGTAATACTGCATACTGCTCTTAAACTTAGCTTCTGTTACATGATGTATATGCAAGACTTTGTTATACCATTTGATTTGCTCCTTGTTTAGCTGAAGCGTAGTATCTGAGGGAAATTGATAGCTGGTTACAAAATTTCCCACCCGGAACATATCCCAGAGAATCCCCTGCATTTTGCTGGGGGGAATGATATGAGAAGGCACTGTATTTTTTGAAGAACAGGCCAGTGCAAATACCAGCAACAACACAGAAAGATACGCAGAGCGAATCATAAGGATTTGTATAGAGACAGGTTGGTGATATCCAATTTGGAGAGTAGCTCCTTGGCATTAGCTTTTTGCTCAGACGTTCCTTTGCTGAAAATACGTACGAGTTCATTGGCCTTCCCCTGAAAAAAAAAGGGAACTAACATAGAATTGATATTTTCAGTATGAACAGTGTTTAAAAAATTGAGGGCACTAAGTATACCAGTTCTGGCTGCGTCTTCATTTTCAAAAAACACATCGAGCCCCGTACGATAATAAGCATAGACGGCATCGTGTACCAGGGCAAAACGATTGTTATTTAAATTTTCTGCTAGCCAATAACGATTTCTTAATCCATCAAAAGATTTCCATCCGGAAATATCACGACCATCCGGCGCGTTGTTGACAATATTCCAAGCCTTTTGAAAGTAGGGTGTTCCTCCGCGGGGGCTAAAGGAATCATAATCCAAGCCCAGAATGACATTTACATAGAATGCAATTACCGCCGTCAGATTCGCTACCATGGGATCGTTACCCTGCACCCGGTTTTCATTGAACTCGATAGGCTGAAACTCTACATATTTAAAAACAAGATTGTCGTCCTGAAAATTGATTAGCGGACTATCATAGGAAGTATTATACGAAGGACGAGCAGCTTGTATGGTTAACTTCCCTTTAAAAACATTATTACCCAAATCCTGATCGATGGTAATTAAAAAACTACATTGAATTTTTTCAGCAGGCTGAAACACATCCGTTGTCCAGCGACGTGTGTTTACAAAATTGGTAAGCCCACTTTGTAAAGTTTGAAAAATCTTTCGA
>JBMSWW010000030.1:0-11218 GCA_049425065.1 Chitinophagaceae bacterium | reverse complement strand
GTGCTCTTCCGATCTGAAGCATAAAACTTCAAGGCATTACCACCGGTGGTTGTTTCTGGATTTCCGAACATCACACCGATCTTTTCACGAAGCTGGTTAATGAAAATGCAAATAGTATTTGTTTTAGCAATAGTGGCCGTTAGCTTACGGAGTGCTTGACTCATCAGTCTTGCATGCAATCCCATCTTGCTATCACCCATCTCTCCTTCTAATTCGCTTTTGGGAACCAGCGCGGCTACAGAGTCAATCACTACAACATCCAAGGCTCCAGATAAGATTAGACGGTCAGCAATTTCCAATGCTTGCTCACCATAATCTGGTTGAGAAATCAGCAGATTCTCCACATCCACACCCAACTTCTGGGCATAGCTGCTGTCGAAGGCGTGCTCTGCATCAATAATGGCGCACATACCGCCCTTTTTCTGTGCCTCAGCAATCACGTGCGTAGCAATGGTAGTTTTACCGGAAGATTCAGGTCCATATATTTCAACGATTCTACCCTTGGGTAAACCGCCTATTCCTAAAGCAGCGTCCAGCCCAATAGACCCGGTAGAGATTACTTCTTGTTGTAACTCGCCCTTCTCATTCATCAACATCACACTACCCTTCCCATAATCCTTCTCAATCTTGTCCATTGTGAGTTTAAGCGCTTTCAGTTTTTCAGTGTTCGTAGACATAATTTTCTGTTTAGAGAATACAAAGCTAATAGATTTAGCAAATAAAAACTAATTATTTTGGAAATATTTTAAAGTGAGTTTTCCCGGTCAAACTGGGTGTTTACCCCGTCCAACCCTGGATTTTTACGCAAAAACACCGGCCACTAACATGGCCAGGGCCCCTGTAAGCAGTCCCCAATACACCTCGGAAGGACTGTGGTCAGAAACCAGTAATCGGGAAGAGGAAACGGCCCCTGTAATAATAAAGGCAATACTCAGCCAGACGCCGTAATGCAGGTTTTCTTTGATGGACAGGGACAATAACAGAGCTAATATAGCTCCCAGCGACAGGGCATGCAAACTGATTTTCATACGGGTATTCAGCATCAAGGCTGCCACCGAAGTAATCCAAACACCCAAGGCCAATTGAATAGCCGCCAACGGCTGGTCGGGAAGGTTTCGCCACACATACCATATCCAGAAATACCAAATGCCAGAGGCTACCAGAGGAATAATCCTGTCTTTTTGATCATATAGTTGTATAGACTTTATAAAACC
The DNA here is from genome assembly GCA_049425065.1 of Chitinophagaceae bacterium. Lineage (GTDB taxonomy): Bacteria > Bacteroidota > Bacteroidia > Chitinophagales > Chitinophagaceae > JJ008. Next base: position 10,004 of record JBMSWW010000030.1, on the reverse strand, counting down.
TAGCGCCTTTAATAAACCCACAGTCACCAAGGGGAAAAAAGTAAACATGGCCACGGACTGCAAAAGGATCATTATTTTCTGTACCAGATCAAACCCCAGATATTGATTGGGATGCTGGAACAGCAAGAAATACATAAAATAAACCGGAACAAAGACCGGATGAAATACAATCGAAAGAAAATGAGCGCCCCAACGCCAGGGCCAAGAAAACGTAGTTGATTGATTGTCAGTAGACAAATTATTTTTTTTAGAGGATGTGAAGTTACAAAGTTAGCGTTCTGAAGGGGGCCAAGGACGCATAATCGTTAATTTTGCCAGTGGATTGACAATTTTAATATCCAACAAGGCGTGCATGCAAAAACCCGGACCTGTTTTTACTTACCAAAAATTATTAAAAGGGTACCGTAAACTAGTTATGGCGAGCCTTGCAAGCTTGATGCTTATTCAAGCCCAGGCCCAAAATCGGAGCTTTGAAGAAAAATATGGTCCCCTGGCTGACTCTCTGGGAGCAGCGTATGGGATTCCCTCCGCTTTAATTTTGGGGGTAGCCATTATTGAATCAGGATCTGGGAAAAGCCGAAATGCTCGCTTACTCAATAACTTTTTTGGGATCAAGGGAAAAAACAATTTGCTTAAGACAAAAGGAATTAGGAGCAGCTATAAACAATACCCCAATGACACGGCTTCCTTTGTCTCTTTCTGCGGACTAGTATCCAGAAAAAAATTCTATCCCACACTTAAAGGAAATCCAGACTATCGATTATGGACCAATGCCCTCAGCCTTGCAGGTTACTCCGAAATTCCGGAAACCTGGAAAAAATTAATTAATGCAGCCATCTATAAGAATAAACTAGACAAACGCTAGTCAATTATAATTCTTTACGAAGTCGAGCCACTGAAACATTTAACTGTTCTCGATACTTAGCTACCGTGCGTCGGGCAATCGTGTATCCCTTTTCTTGTAGTAATTCAGTAAGACGTTCGTCACTCAATGGATTCTTTTTGTCTTCTGATGCAATTAAGTCGCTTAATATTTTTTTCACTTCTCGGGTAGATACTTCTTCTCCACTCTCCGTATTGAGGGCTTCATTAAAAAAGAATTTTAATCGATACGTACCAAACTCTGTTTGCACATACTTACTGTTAGCAACCCTGCTTACGGTAGAGATATCCAAACCAGTTACGGCCGCAATATCTTTTAAGATCATAGGACGCAACTCCGTTTCATCCCCTGTTAAAAAGAAAGTATGCTGATGTTCTAAGATTGCTTGCATTGTAAGCAACAGGGTTTGTTGTCGTTGATGTATAGCATCGATAAACCATTTAGCCGCATCAATTTTTTGTTTAATAAAAACGACCGCTTCTTTTTGACGTTTATCGGTTTTAGCCCCTTTCTCATATTCACGTAACATAGTTCGATAGCCCTCGCTCACACGAAGTTCAGGTGCATTGCGACTATTCAATGTCAAGTCTAACTTGCCCGCATTATTATAGATAAAAAAGTCGGGAATTACATAGTTCAACTCCTTACTTTCATTCGTTAATTCTCCTCCGGGCTTAGGATTAAGCTTCGTGATCAAATGAATAACTTCTTTTAACTCTTCGTCGCTAACCAAGAGTCCTTTTTGAATTTTCTCATAGTGCTTGCGCGAGAACTCTTCAAAATAAGATTCAATTATTTTGATAGCTAGCTGTACAGTTTGATCTTCTCCTTCCTTTCGTTGTAATTGTAATAGCAAACATTCATCGAGCGTACGAGCAGCCACGCCGGGTGGGTCAAATTGTTGAATCATGGCAATCACGTGTTCTACTTGCGCTTCGGTAACCATCACATTCTGACGAAAGGCCAGATCATCTACCATGGCAGAAGTCTCTCTTCGGAGATACCCATCTTCATCAATACTACCCACTACCTGTTCGGCTATAGCCAATTGGTCTCCTTCGAGATTCAATAAACTTAATTGATCAGAAAGTATATCATAAAAACTAGTACCGGATTGTATAGGGAATTGCCTCTCTTCGGCAAATTCTGGATAATTATCATCTTTTAATTTATAGTCGCCATCATCTTCATCCTGGAGATAGTCGTTCATATCAACGTTATCGTACTCGTTGTCTGCCCCCTCTGTTTCGTCTGACGAGCCTTCCGAGTCATAGTCATCAGCTGTTTCATTTTTATCTTCAAAACGATCAAGCTCTAATTCTAAGGCTGGGTTTTCTTCTAACTCTTCCTTAATGCGCGTTTCTAAATTGGCGGTAGGGACCTGCAACAGCTTCATTAACTGTATCTGCTGAGGAGACAGTCGCTGCAATAATTTTTGCTGAAGTCGTTGTTGTAGCGCCATAGGTAAGTTATCCCCTTTGTGGGTTGGTCACGATGCAAAGGTAGACCAAATTTTTAGCCAAGTACTTTTCGTATGGCCGCTACCATTTTAGCCCCTTTTTCTTGAATCTGCTCCTCCGTCCACAAGAGACTGACAGAAGTAGAAATGCATCGACTCATAATTTTATCACTGGCAGAAAGATCAGCATTTGTTGCTGCTGCTACACGCTCTTTTAGTTCAGGACTAAGACTATTAAGCGTAAGCACTTGTTTCAAATGATCCCACTTGCGGATATAGTGCCAGTTGTTGTCGTACCAATAAAAATTACCAGGAAGAATACCCTGTGCTTTCATATCCTGCACCACCGCCCTGGCTTGCTCTTCAGTAGGTAAAAACCAGTTGACGAAACTGCAACTATCTCCCGATGGATCGGGAATTCTACGAAAACTAATTTCAGGAACTGTAGCTAAGATAGATTTTAGCAACTGGTGATTTTTTCGTTGCGTAGCTAAGAAAGAAGGAAGACGCTGAATCTGTGCCAATCCAACCGCAGCATGCAATTCAGAGATTCTAAAATTATACCCAATGAAAGGATGAAGATCTGCACCACGGTCTACCCCCAGATGATCGTGTCCGTGATCAGTATAGCCATCGCTTTTAACATAGACCTCTTTGTTATTGGTCATTACCACTCCCCCCTCTCCGCAAGTCATAGTCTTTACAAAATCAAAAGAGAATGTTCCTGCATCGCCAATGGTGCCTAAACTTTTCCCTTTGTAAGTGCCGCCTATACTTTGACAAGCATCTTCTAACAAAAAAAGATGATGCTCTTTACAGATAGCTTGCAAGGCATCCATGTCAGCCATGCTACCACACATATGCACTGGCATCACTGCCTTGGTTTTGGGAGTGATTGCTTTACGAACAGCAGCAGGATCTAACGTAAGAGTGTCATCCACATCTACCAATACAGGAACAGCGCCTATACTCAAAATCGCTTCAAAAGAAGCCACAAACGTAAATGAGGGGGTAATAATTTCATCACCATACCCAATACCCAACGCACTCATGGCCGTTGTAAGAGCAGCCGTACCACTGGAAGTTAGTTGTGCATAGTCGCAACCAAATGTTGAACACACGGCTGCTTCGAGTTCTTTACTTTTCCAGATTCCTTTGCGTGGTCCATCAAACCCATAGCGCATTAAAATACCCGTTTCGAGTACTTGATTAACATGTTCTTTCTCTAGGTTGCTCCACAATTCATATCCGGGCATAACGATAAATTATTTTAGGACAATCAATCTTTTACTAATAGTGTAACAGGGACCAATTCACTTTCAATATTATTTTTTCCCATCGCAGCAATGTAATACTGATAACGAACGCCGTCCACTGTTAGTGGGAGTTTATCTTCAAAACCCCCTGGCTGTACTTTAATAGCATAAATAGAGGAGGGTTGACTCAATAAATCACGTACGGGTTGACCAGCAGGCAAACGATAGAGTACAAAATACTTGACAGGAGTCTTATTAGTTTTTGACAATCGGGCGCGGAAACCGATTTCTTCTCCTTTTTTATACAAACGATCCAGCTCCGGAGCCGCAGGTTTTTGATTGTTGATCCATGGCATGGGAGGAAGTAGAGCAGGATATTTGTAATAATTGTTTTGCAAAGAATCGTTCCAGCCATTGGGGTTATTATCAAAGGACTTACTGCTGAAATAGATACTTCCCTGCACATTAGAATTTTTACGCAACAACTTGAGTTGATTAGGTAGCTCTGCTGGATTTTTCCATTTTACAGAACTCTTTTCAGCGGTGCGATAAATACCATGTCCTATATAAACATGCTTGCCATAGGCATTTTTACTCCACCAGTCCAGCATTTTCTCGTAGGCAATTTTATCATGTCCAATTTCCAAGTAGAGCTGTGGTGTTACATAATCGATCCAACCTTTCTCTAACCAAAGTAAAATATCTGCATAGAGATCATCATAGTTGGTTTGCCCCCCCTTGCTATCACTACCTCTTGGATCTTTGTCTTTATTACGCCAAACACTGAAAGGAGAAATTCCAAAACGAATTCCTTTTTTCTCATCTCGAATCACTTTACTGATGGCCACAATAATCGAATCCACATTACTACGTCGCCAGTCATCCTTGCTTAGTTTGGTGCCCGACTTTGCATATGATGCTGCATCGGGAAATTCTTTTCCTGCAATACGGTAAGGATAAAAATAATCATCCATATGAATGGCATCTACAGGATAACGACGAACAATGTCTTTAATTACATTGACCACAAACTGTTGTGCTTGACGATTGCCTGGATCAAAGTATCGCTTGTCACCATAGGTAAGAAACCAATCAGGATGCTGTTTCATGATATGCTTCTCGGCAATCGATGACTTCCCAATGGTATGAACAACCCGATAGGGATTTAACCAAGCATGAAACTCCATTCCTCGCTTATGCGTTTCTTCGATCATGAAAGCCAGCGGATCCCAGTAGGGATTAGGAGCCTTGCCTTGCTCCCCCGTTAGCCATTCGCTCCAAGGCTCTAAGTCAGAGGGATAAAAAGCATCGGCCGCTGGACGAATTTGCACAATCATAGCATTCATTCGATTTTGTTGGTGCTGATCGAGAATGCGTATAAAATCAGTGCGCTGAGCAGCAGGATCAGTAACGCCAGCTTTAGGCCAATCTATATTTGCTACGCTGGCGATCCAGACACCACGAAACTCATACTTGGGTTGGGCAAAAAGAGAGAGGGAATAAAAGGCTAAAAAAAGGGCTGAAAAGAGGAATCGTTTCATCCGCCAAATTTACACTATTCACTCGCATTTCGAAGCTTATCGAGCAGATCACTCAATTGAGCCGCTTCTTTTTCAGAGAGGGTTCTTAGTATGTCATCCATCTCACTGGCCTGTTGGTCTAAACGATGTAAAAGCTTTTTACCTTTCTCGGTAATCAGGATATCTACCAAACGACGATCCGTTTTGCATACGATTTTTTTCACTAACCCTTTTGCTAATAAACGATCTACTAAACGGCTGGTATCACTCATCTTTTCCAGCATACGTTCCCGAATCTTTAGTGTAGTTAAAGGACTAGGAAAGCTACCCCGTAAAATTCTTAGAATGTTAAACTGCTGGGCAGTAATATCTTCCCGGTCAAAAATGACTTTCATTTTGTCGCGCAGCCATCCGCCCGTATATAAAAGATTCACGGCCGCCTTCTGATGCAAATTGCGAAATCGGGTTTGCTGTATATCCTGCTCGATGCCCATGGCAGCAAAGTTAATGTTTAAACATTAATAAGCTTCTTTTTTTATGCATCGCCCCAAACCTTAGTGCCCTCCGAGCAATTGGAACATATATCTATTTGACTACGGCCTTTTAATAAACGGGCTCTGAACCGCTGATATTCTTCGCTTTTCCAGACCTCCGCAAATGACTTGTTTTTAAGATCGCCCATTCGATACTTTGCATCCTTGTCAAAACAACAAGGAGCCACTAACCCATCCCAGGTAATTACAGGATCATGCCAGAGACGCCAGCACTGATTCGGCATCTTTCCTTTAAAAACAGTACCCTTCGCTGTTTTTTTATAGCGACTGAAGGCATCTAAGGTGGGAATCAGTTGATGGGGATCATTTTCATAATCGTAAATCTGTGCGGTCTTAAACCAAACATCGTCTACGCCAATCTCAAGAGCCAACTTTTTAACCTCATCTATTTGATGTTCATTAGGTCTTACTACTAAAAACTGAAAAATAACTAACGGAGTTTTACTGTTTAGCTTTTTTTTCCAGTGGACAATATTACGCGTGCCCTCCAACACTTTATCTAATTGTCCCCCCACCCTATACTGTTCATACACTTCTTGCGTGGTGCCGTCAATAGAAATCAAAAGGCGATCTAGTCCACTTCGCACAGTTCTTTCTGCATTAGTGGGCGTTAAGTAATGTGCATTCGTAGAAGTAGCGGTATATATTTTTTTGTCTGCAGCATACCGAACCATGTCTAAAAAATCGGGGTTGAGGTAAGGCTCCCCTTGAAAATAAAATACCAGATAAAAAAGCTCCTTATGCAATTGATCGATGGTGTTTCGAAAAAAATCAGTCTGTAACATTCCTGTATTACGAGTAAACGAACGAAGACCACTGGGACATTCTGGACAACGTAGATTACAGGATGTAGTAGGTTCAAAAGAAACTGAAATAGGCAACCCCCATTGCAAAGGTCGATTTGTCCATTTACTTATATAAAAACTGGACAACACTTTGAGCCCATTCCAACAACGTCGCCAGGTTAACTTGGAAAATAGATTCACTACATCCGTCGAATGAAAACGTCCCATTAGTGTGTACCTGATTTTGCAACAAATTCATTTCTGTAAATACGAATCAAGAGGAGTAATAAAGAAATAAGTAAAGGGCCGAAGATCAAACCAATAAAACCAAATAGACTGACGCCGGCAATTACACCGAAGACAGTGATCAACGGATGTACATCCCCAATTTTCCTCAACAAAGAAAACCGCATCACATTGTCAACAGTACCAATTACCCCAAAACCAAAAATAAACATGGCAACTCCCTGCCATAATTGTCCATTGGCTAGAAAAATAATAATCAGGGGAATATAAGCAAGTGCCGCTCCAATTACCGGAAGCACCCCCGCAATGCAGGTAATCCCGAACCAGAAGAATGGCTCTTTAACCCCAATGGCTAAATAGCCTACTAGTCCCACTATGCCTTGCACAAGAGCCACTACCGGAATCCCTACCGCATTGGCTACTACCATAGAATGCACCTCTCTCTCTAGCAATCCCACATTGTCGGAGCGAAACGGCAGGTATAGCTGTAAAGTCTTTTCCATTTCTCTTGCATTCACAAACATGAAATAAAGAATGAAATACATGAAAAAGATCGTCGACAACGAATTAAAGGTGGCTCCTAAAATTTTAGGTAAAAGCCCTGCAAGCCAAGCGCCAATTTTATCTATAGTATCTTGACTGAGAATAACAATAGAATAGCGTTGTTCAAAGTCCGCTACCAATTGTTTCAAAGAAATAACCAGCTCCCCCGAATGTTCCAGCGCATACGCTACTTTTCCAGATAGCATTTGCACCAACATAGCAATAGGTAATAAAATGATAAATAATGATAATAACATTAGCAATAAAGACGCTCCCGACTTTCTCCATTTTCTCTTGTCGATAATCGAAAAGTAAGTAGAGCGTAATAAAACATAGAGTGTGGTGGCACCCAACACGGCAGGCACAAAAGACCGTAGCTCATTAAATAAAACAATTCCGATCAAGGAAATAATAATAATCAACAACAATTGTCTTAACCGGTTGGCATCTATTACGTGGCTCATACTGTGGGCTTGCAGTTAAAAATACGAAGGGAACCCGAGACTGTAAAGCAATAGCATATTGTATCTTTACGTTACCAAAATGATTCTATGAGTACCTCCAGTGTTGCGGATATCAGAAAAGAATACGCCCTCCATTCTCTTAACGAGGAAGAGGTAGCCTTAACCCCTTTAGAACAATTTAAGCAATGGTGGAAGGAAGCGGAAGCCTCTTCTATTGAAGAAGTAAACGCAATGACTTTATCTACCATTAATAATGGGGGTTGGCCCGAAGCTAGGACAGTCTTGCTCAAAGGATATGATGAAAACGGATTTGTGTTCTTTACAAACTATAACAGCGCTAAAGGCACGCAGTTAGACCAGCATCCTCACTGCTCTTTGTTATTTTTTTGGAAAGAGTTAGAAAGACAAATACGCATCAATGGAATAGCAGAAAAAATTTCCGTTCAGGAAAGCATCGACTATTTTAACAGTCGGCCCGATGGCAGTAAGATTGGTGCCTGGGCCTCGCCACAAAGTATGGTAGTGGCCGGGAAAGCCTGGCTTAAAGAAACCTTTGATTTTTATAAAGAACGATTCAAACACGGAGAAATCCCTAAACCTCCACACTGGGGTGGGTATCGAATAAAACCTATTCGTATGGAATTCTGGCAAGGCCGTCCCAGTCGCATGCACGATCGCATTTGCTATTCTAAAACCGAAGCAACCGATTGGAAAATTGAACGACTAGCTCCGTAAAAACCAATGAGGCCCATCATAATACTGTCTGAAAGTAATCATTGTAATTAGTTATTTATTAGAGTAGTTTACTACTTGTTCAATTAAACTTTATGCCATGAAAAACATTACTAAAATTCTGATAGCGCTGGGAGCCGGGTTGTTAGCAGGTGGGGTGCTGGGTATGTTATTTGCCCCTAACAAAGGAGCTGAAACGAGACGGAAGATCAGAGAGGAAGGGAAAAAACTTAAAGACCAGGCAAACGACAAACTCAAATGGGGAAAAGAAAAGTTGGATGAGAAAATGAAAAGAGCAGGTGCAGAAATGGAAGAAGTAATTTGACCAGGCACGTTGTATCTTTAGGAGATGAGTGAAGAATTCAACAAAATTGAAGGGCTGGCAGAACGGCTCAAAGCGTACCTGAACACCAGACTATCACAACTCAAGTTGTCAGCCGCCGAGAAAACGGCAAAGATTTCATCGGTATTGATTGCTGTGTTGCTGACCGCTCTGGTGTTCTTTTTATTCTTGACCATCTTCTCGATGGGCATCGCTCTTTTAATTGGAGAACTACTCGGTAATTATTGGTTAGGCTTTATGATTATGAGTGGACTGATATTATTATTGGGACTCTGGGCTTGGGTATCCAAAGACCGCTGGTTAAGAATCCCCATCATGAACCTACTGATTGGCATTCTTTTCAATGAGGAGGATCATGAAAAAGATTAAACGCCTCGAAGATATAGAGCGCGAAAAGATGCGCCTGCGGGTGCAACAACTAGAGCAAGAACAAAGTATTCGCAAGGAATGGCAAGACCTCAAGCATGCACTAAGCCCAGGAACCTTGTTACGAAATAAGCTTATAGAACTAGGAGAGAATCGACTAAAAGACGCCCCCATCATATCAGGGCTGCTTCATATTGGCGCTTCCCTATTTAAGAACAATGTTACTGAATAATGACTCTTGTTTTTAGTTGATCCGTAGCAAGAATATATACTCCCTTACTAAATTTATTTACCGGCAATTGATTACGACCAGCTGGTAATTTAGCTTTCCATACCAAACTTCCGGCTGCATTATACAAACTTACCAGCTGCTCAGTAGAGGTATAGATAGTCAAGATATCGTCTACTGGATTCGGATAGACTACTACCTCGGGACCGGGTTCATTAAATAAAATACTTACGATTTTACTATAGCTAAACTTACCATCCAAGTCTCGTTGGAGGATGCGGTAGTAGTTGTAGTTATTGTTCTTTAGAGGACTGGTGTGAATGAAAGAATAATTTCTTTGAGTCGCACTATTACCTGCAGCAAGAACTGTTCCAATGGGTGACCAGTCTATTGTGTTGGCGCTAAATTGGATTTCGAAGTCTTTGGTGTTTTGTTCTGATGCGGTGGACCACTTGATTAACGATTGGCTATTATGCTTTTCGGCGGTCAATGATTCCCAAGCAACAGGCAAGCTGCCAGAAGTTCCATAAACATTAAAATTACGAGTGCTACTGCATGCTGATCCAACTGTGTAAGTTACTACCCCTGATCCAGCACCTGTAACATTTAGCACACCTGTATTTG